>NZ_JAPWHT010000331.1:0-11645 GCF_027270795.1 Streptomyces sp. ActVer | reverse complement strand
GGTTACATTCCGAACCCGGAAGCTAAGCCTTACAGCGCCGATGGTACTGCAGGGGGGACCCTGTGGGAGAGTAGGACGCCGCCGAACAATATTTGGAGGACCTCTGGTCCCAGCGACTCGCTGGGACCAGAGGTCCTTTTTTGTTTTCCGAAGCGCGCTGGGTACCCGGCTGCGCGAGAATGACTTGCGGTACCGATGACAGGAGTCACCCATGTCCACCAACTCTCCCGACGAGCGACCGGAGCGCGACCAGCGACGCCGGGACAGTGGTGACCGGGGCGGGTACCGAGGGGGCCCGCGCCGCGACAACGACCGTGGCGGGAACGGCCGGCGTGACGACCGTCGCGATGACAGCCGTGGCAGCAGCAGTGGTGGCGGCGACCGCGGTGGTTTCCGCCGTGATGACAACCGTGGTGGCAGCGGCAGCGGTGGCAGCAGTGACCGTGGTGGCTTCCGCCGCGACGACAACCGTGGTGGCGGCACTGGCGGCGGATTCCGCGGGCGCGACGACCGTGGTGGCCGTCCGCCGTTCCGGCGTGATGACCGTCCGAGTGGGCCGAGCCGTGACGACCGCGATCGCGGTGGGTTCCGTCGGGACGACGACCGTGGTGGCCGTCCGGCTTTCCGCCGTGACGACGAGCGGGGCGGCCCGCGTCGCGACGACAACCGCAGTGGCAGTGGTGGCGGCGATCGTGGTGGCTTCCGCCGCGACGACCGTCGCGATGACAACCGCGGTGGCGGTGGCGACCGTGGCGGCTTCCGGCGTGACGACAACCGTGGTGGCAGCAGTGACCGTGGCGGTTTCCGTCGCGATGACAACCGTGGCGGCCCTCGGCGTGATGGTGACCGTCCGCCCTTCCGGCGTGACGACCGTCGTGATGACAACCGTGGCGGCGGCAGCAGTGGCGGTGACCGCGGTGGCTTCCGTCGGGACGACAACCGCGGTGGCGGTGGCGACCGTGGTGGGTTCCGGCGCGATGGCGATCGTCCGGCGTTCCGCCGTGACGACGACCGTGGTGGCCGTCCGCCGTTCCGGCGTGATGACCGTCCGAGTGGGCCGAGCCGTGACGACCGTGACCGCGGTGGGTTCCGTCGGGACGACGACCGTGGTGGCCGTCCGGCTTTCCGCCGTGACGACGAGCGGGGCGGCCCGCGTCGCGACGACAACCGCAGTGGCAGTGGTGGCGGCGATCGTGGTGGCTTCCGCCGCGACGACCGTCGCGATGACAACCGCGGCGGCAGCAGTGGTGGCGGCGACCGCGGCGGTTTCCGCCGCGATGACCGCAGGGACGACCGTCGCGACGGCGACCGTACCGGTTACGTCCGTCGCGATGATCGGCGTGACGACCGTCGTGATGACAACCGTGGCGGCAGCAGTGGCGGTGGCGACCGTGGTGGCTTCCGTCGGGACGACAACCGCGCAGGTAGTGGCGGTGGCGGGTTCCGCGGACGGGACGACCGTGGTGCGCGAGGCGGCGACGACCGTCGTGGCGGCGGGCGTTTCCGTGACGAGCGGGACCGCGACCGCGAGCCGATCAAGCGGCTGCCGATCCCGGACGACGTCACGGGCGAGGAGATCGACAAGGACGTAAAGCAGGAACTGCAGAGCCTGCCCAAGGGGCTTGCCGAGGACGTCTCCCGGAACCTGGTGATGGTGGCGAGGCTCATCGACGAGGACCCCGAGGGGGCGTACGGCTACTCCAGGGTCGCGCTGCGGCTGGCGTCGCGTGTCGCTGCCGTACGGGAGGCGGCCGGCTTCGCCGCGTACGCGAACCAGAAGTACAGCGAGGCGCTCGCCGAGTTCCGGGCCGCGCGGCGCATGACCGGCAACGTGGACCTGTGGCCCGTCATGGCGGACTGTGAGCGCGGTCTCGGGCGGCCCGAGAAGGCGCTCGACATGGCCGGGGCCCCCGAGGTGCAGAAGCTCGACAAGGCCGGCCAGGTCGAGATGCGGCTCGTGGCCGCCGGTGCGCGGCGGGACATGGACCAGCTCGACGCGGCCATCGTCACGCTGCAGAGCCCCGAGCTCGCCTCCAACTCCGTACAGCCCTGGACCGCGCGACTGCGGTACGCGTACGCCGACGCGCTGCTTGCGGCCGGGCGTGAGGGCGAGGCGCGCGAGTGGTTCGCCAAGGCCGTCGAGTCCGACAAGGACGGCAGCACGGACGCCTCGGACCGGCTCGCCGAGCTGGACGGTGTGGAGTTCGTCGACGCCCTCGTCGAGGACGACGGCGATGGCGACACCGACAGGGACGGGGATGTCGAGGTCGTGAACTCCGAGGCCCCGGAGGCGGAGTCGGAGCCCGATCCGGTCGAGGACAGCGTCGACGACGATGGCCTGGACGACGTGGACGACACGGACGGCGACGAGGGCGACCTGAAGGGCTGACAGCCCCGCAGGAGTCGTACGAGTACGGCTGCTACGAGTCCTACGAGTACATGGGCGGGATCCCCTCGGGGGTCCCGCCCGTTCGTGTTTTCAGGGGGCCAGGGTGCGCAGCACCAGGCCCGACGCCGGCTTCGGGCCGAATGACGTCGACTTGCGGGGCATGGTGACGCCCTGGCTCGCGAGGTCGCGTACGACCTCCTCGTGGACCGGGTGCATCAGGACGGCCGTGCCGCCGTCGCGTTCCGCCTTGGCGACCGTGGCGGCGGTGTCGTGGATGTAGGCGATGTGCTCCGGGACGTCGGGTATCTGCCAGACGTGGTCGAGGAGCGTGGCGTGCAGAACCGTCGCGTCGAGGGTGCGCCAGGTCTCGGGGCGGTCCGCCGGGATCGTACGGGCGAGCAGGTCCGGGGACGGGCGGTCGACGAGGTGGAAGGTGCCGTCGCCCGCAAGGAGGTATGCGTTTCCCTCGGTGGCCGCTACGGAGAGGGCCTCCAAGGCCCGGGAGAGGGGGCCGTCGACCTGATGTACGCGGAAGTCGTCGCCGAGGGCCGTCAGGGCGTCGGCCACCGGGAGGCGGTGCAGGAGACGATGGATCGCGCGGACGCGGAGTGGGTAGCGGGCGGTGTCGACGAGGAGCACCAGGCCGAAGTCCCAGGGGCTGGGGGAGGGATGCTCCGCGCGTAGACGCAAGTACGTCGCCCAGCGGTGGTGGCCGTCGGCGATGAGGGCCTGGCGGTGGGCCAGGTCTGTCCGGATCTCGGCCAGGTGCGCGGGGTCGGTCACGGCCCACAGGCGATGGCTGAAGCCGTCCTCCGTGGTCGTGGACAGCAGGGGAGGACGCTCGGCGGCGCGCTCCACGACGGCGGTCGTGCCTGAGGCGGCCCCGTTGCCGCGGTAGGTCAGCAGCAGGGGTTCGAGGTTCGCGGAGGTGGCGCGCATCAGGGCCGCGCGGTCCGCGACGACGTGCGGCATGACGTCCTCGTGGGGCAGGACCACGCCGTCCGACGCCTCCGACAGGCGCAGGGCGCCGATGATGCCCCGTTGCAGCATGCCGTCGCCGTGGCGTTGCTCGTATACGTACAGACCCGGCACGGAGTCCGTGGTCAGGACGCCCTCGGACAGCCAGCGGTGCAGGGTGTCCGCGGCCTGCTCGTTGCGGACGCTGGGCGTGGTGGCCTGGGGGAGGATCAGCCGGACGATGTTGTGCGGGTCCGCCGATTCGAGGTGGTGGAGACCGTCGGGTCGTACGACCACGTCGTACGGCGGGGACGTGACGGCGGAGAGGCTGCCGACCCGGTCGGGGTCGTAGCGCAGACCCTGGAACGGGGTCAGATCAAGGCCCATGCGTGCCGGTACGTCCGCGGGACCTGCAGTGTTCATTGGTGCATCGTAAGTGTGTCAGTGCCGTGCGGGATGATCGGGGGAAAGGGATCGAACGAGGAGCGATGCGTAATGAGCCAGACCGTGAGGACGCGCCCCGAGGGCAGTGACCGGGCCCTGAGCGAGGCGTACGACACGGCGCTGCTCGACCTGGACGGGGTGGTGTACGCGGGCGGGAACGCGATCGCGTACGCGGTCGACTCGCTCGGCACGGCCCGCTTGGGCGGAATGCGTCTCGCGTACGTGACGAACAACGCGCTGCGGACGCCCGACACCGTGGCCGCGCACCTCTCGGAGCTGGGGATACCGACGGAGGAGCCGGACGTCATCACCTCGGCGCAGGCGGTGGCCCGGCTGATCAGCGAGCAGGTGCCCCAGGGGGCGCGGGTGCTGGTGATCGGCGGGGAGGGGCTGCGGGTCGCGCTGCGCGAGCGCGGGCTCGAACCGGTCGAGTCGGCCGAGGACGAGCCGGTGGCGGTCGTGCAGGGGTACGGCGGGCCCGATCTGCCGTGGGGCCGCTTCGCGGAGGCCTGCTACGCCATCGCGCGCGGGGTGCCGTGGTTCGCGTCCAACACCGATCTGACGATCCCCAGCGCGCGCGGGATCGCCCCGGGCAACGGCGCGGCCGTGGAGGTCGTGCGGATCGCGACCGGCGCCGAGCCGCAGGTGGCGGGCAAGCCGCTGCCGCCGATGCACCGCGAGACGATCCTGCGGACCGGGGCCGAGCGGCCGTTGGTCGTCGGGGACCGGCTCGACACGGACATCGAGGGGGCGTTCAACGGCGAGGTGGACTCGCTGCTGGTGCTGACGGGCGTGACCGACGGGGCGCAGCTCCTCGCCGCGCCGCCGCAGCACCGGCCGACGTACGTCGACGCCGATCTGCGGGGGATGCTGACCGGGCAGCCGGAGGTCGTCGAGGCGGGCGAAGGGTTCCGCTGCGGGGGCTGGACGGCGACGGCCGGCGCCGAGCGGCTGGAACTGGAGGGTGCGGGCGAGGCGATGGACGGGCTGCGGGCGCTGTGTGCCGCCGCCTGGACGGCTGCCGGGGACGGGGCGTGTGAGCTGGACGGGGGCAAGGCGCTGGCGCGGCTTGGGCTTTGAGCGCGGGCCCGGCGGATCCCATGGGCTTTCGGGCGGGGCCTGCGATGGGGCCCTGGAGTGCGGCCTGAGGAGGGTGGTTGCGCAGGTCACGGCATATGGGATCGTGACGCGTGGCGAGGGTAGGCTAACCTAACCGGGTGTTGGTCGACAGTCCCCCCGAACCGAGCGCGGAGACCGCCCCCGCGCCCCCAACCCGCCGGGCGATACGGGCCGCTGGGCTCTTCGTGTCCCTCGCCGTGCTGGTGCTGGTCGCCCTGGCGAGCATCGCGATCGGCGCAAAAGAGCTGTCGCTGGAGCAGGTCTGGCACGGTTTGTTCGAGGACTCGGGAACGTACGGCGACGTCGTGGTGGGCGAGCGGCTGTCGCGTACGGTCCTCGGGCTGCTCGTCGGCGCCGCGCTCGGCCTCTCCGGGGCGGTCCTCCAGGCGCTGACCCGCAACCCGCTCGCCGACCCGGGGCTGCTCGGCATCAACGCCGGCGCGTCCGCCGCGGTCGTCACGGCCATCACCTTCTTCGGTGTCACCTCGCTGAGCGGCTATGTGTGGTTCGCCTTCGCGGGGGCCGCCGCCGTCGGGGCGCTCGTGTACTTCCTCGGCGGCAGCCGGGGTGCCACGCCGGTGCGGCTCGCGCTCGCCGGCACCGCGATCAGCGCCGCGCTCTACGGCTATCTGCAGGCCGTGATGATCACGGACGAGGCCGCGCTCAGCAAGATGCGCTTCTGGACGGTCGGTTCGCTGGCCTCGGCCACGAACTCGACCATCGAGCAGGTGCTGCCGTTCCTCGTGATCGGCACGGTCCTCGCGCTGGCGCTCGCCCGGCCGCTGAACGCCATGGCCATGGGCGACGACACCGCCCGCGCGCTCGGGGCGCATCTGAACCGCACCCGCGGGCTGTCCATGGCCGCCGCGACCGTGCTGTGCGGGGCCGCGACCGCCGCCTGCGGGCCGATCGTCTTCGTCGGGCTGATGGTTCCGCACGTCGTACGGTCCTTCACCGGGCCCGACCTGCGCTGGATCCTGCCGTACGCCACCGTGCTGTCGCCGGTGCTGCTGCTGGGCGCCGATGTGATCGGCCGGATGGTCGCCCGGCCCGCGGAGCTCCAGGTCGGCATCGTCACCGCGATCCTCGGCGGGCCGGTCTTCATCTTTCTCGTACGACGGCGGAGGACGGCGCAGCTGTGAAGCCCCCACGCAATCAGGCCGGACACGATCGGGCAGGACACGATCGGGCAGGACACGAACGGACCGGGCTCGATCAGGCGGGACACGAAAACACCGGGCTCGATCAGGCAGGTCCCGTCCGGGCCTTCCGGGCCCGGACCGTGCGCACCGGCGGTGGGATGTCGGTCCGTGTCGATGTCCGCGGGTTCACGGTCGTCGTGCTGCTGCTCGTGGCCGCGCTCGCCGCGAGTATCGTGCTGATCGGCACCGGCGACTTCCCGATACCGGCCGCCGACGTCCTCAGGACGTTGGTCGGCAACGGCGACGCCGGCCAGGAGTTCATCGTCAACGAGCTGCGCCTGCCGCGGGTCCTGGTCGGGCTCCTGGTGGGGGCCTCGCTCGGGCTCGGCGGCGCGCTCTTCCAGACCATCTCCCGCAACCCGCTGGGCAGTCCGGACGTGCTCGGCCTCGGGCAGGGTTCGACGGCCGGCGCGCTCGTGATGATCGTGTTGTTCTCGGGGAGTGCCACCCAGGTCGCCGTCGGGGCGCTGGTCGGCGGTCTGGTGACCGGGCTCGCCATCTATGTGCTCGCCTGGAAGCGGGGTGTGCACGGATACCGACTCGTCCTGGTCGGTATCGGTGTCTCCGCGATCGTCACGGCCGTCAACGGCTATCTGATCACCAAGGCCGACCTCGTCGACGCGGCCCGTGCCGTCGTCTGGATGACCGGCTCGCTCAACGGCCGTGACTGGGCCCAGGTCTGGCCGCTGCTCGGCCTGTGCGCCGTCCTCGTACCGCTGGTCCTCGGCAACGCGCGCGGGCTGCGGATGCTGGAGATGGGCGACGACGCGGCGTACGCGCTCGGGGTGCGGGTCGAGCGCACGCGGCTGCTGCTGTTGGTGGCCGCCGTGCTGCTCACCGCGGCCGCCACCGCCGCCGCGGGCCCGGTCGCCTTCGTCGCGCTCACCGCGCCACAGCTCGCGCGGCGCCTCACCCGCTCGCCGGGACCCAATCTGGTGCCCGCCATGTGGATGGGCGCCACCCTGCTGGTCGTCGCGGACTGGGCCTCGCAGCGGGCCTTCGGCGCAGACCAGCTGCCCGTCGGCGTCGTGACCGGAGTGCTCGGCGGCGTCTATCTGCTGTGGCTCCTGGTCACCGAGCGGAAGGCGGGCCGGATATGAACGCCGACCGCAAGACGAGTACGGCCGACGACGGGACGGCGCGGACGGCCGCCGCCGGCGAGACGAGCAGGACGAGTACGGGCTCCGATGGCGGGCCGCACACGAACACCCGAAGGAGCACTGTGAACCGCCTCTCCGCCGAGAACGTCACCCTCGCCTACGACCAGCGCGTCATCGCCGAGCAGTTGTCGGTCGAGATACCGGACAACTCGTTCACGGTGATCGTCGGCCCGAACGCCTGCGGCAAGTCCACGCTGCTGCGCGCCCTGTCCCGGATGCTGAAGCCGAGCCAGGGCCGGGTGATGCTCGACGGGCAGGTCATCCAGTCGATGCCCGCCAAGAAGGTGGCCAGGACGCTCGGGCTGCTGCCGCAGTCGTCGATCGCGCCCGACGGGATCACCGTCGGCGACCTCGTGGGGCGCGGCCGCTATCCCCACCAGGGGCTGCTGCGCCAGTGGTCGACCGAGGACGAGCGGATCGTGCGCGAGTCCATGACCTCGACGGGGGTCGCCGAACTGGCCGACCGATACGTCGACGAGCTCTCCGGAGGCCAGCGCCAGCGTGTGTGGATCGCCATGGCGCTCGCCCAGCAGACCCCGCTGCTGCTGCTCGACGAGCCGACCACCTATCTCGACATCCAGCACCAGATCGACGTGCTCGACCTGTGCGCGGAGCTCCACGAGGAGCAGGGCCGCACCCTGGTCGCCGTACTGCACGACCTCAACCACGCGGCCCGGTACGCCACCCACCTGATCGCCCTGCGCGAGGGCTCGGTGATCGCCGAGGGCGCCCCGGCCGACATCGTCACGGCCGAGCTGGTCGAGGAGGTCTTCGGGCTGCGCTGCCAGGTCATCGACGACCCGGAGACGGGTACGCCGCTGGTGGTGCCGGCGGCGCGGAAGGCACGTACGACCGCCGCCGCGCCCGTCGGTGTCGCGAAGAGCTAGTGCTCCCGCGGGATCGCCAAGGGCCGGACGGGCAGGGCCGGGGGAGCTTTCAGAGGAGTTTTCTGAGCCGGAGCAGGTCGCGCAGGCCGGCTTCGAGCTTGACCCGGCCCGAGCCCCAGGCCTTCGCGAAGTTCAGCTCGCCGTTGACCATCGCGACCAGATCGTCGCCCGTCATCGTGAGCCGGATCTCGGCCTTGTCGGGCGGGGGGCCCTGGAGCGTGTCGAGCACCTCGATCCGGCCGTCCTTGAGGCGGCCTACGAAGGTGATGTCGAGGTCGGTGATACGGCAGCTCAGCGAGCGGTCCAACGCCGCCGCGCTGCGTACGTCGCCGTCCGCGCCCGCCATGTTGTCCGAGAGCTTGTCGAGTGCGCTGCGGCACTCCTCAATCGTGGCCATCGCGATCGACGGTACCCCAGCGCTTCGCGGTAGCGTCGGGTCATGAGCGACTCCATGAGCGGCCCGGAGACGGGGGCCTTCGACACAGGACCCTTCGGCGCGGAGGCCCGGACTCCGGTCGTGCCCGTGCTCGAGCCGGTGCCGGTGCCGTCCGCGGACCCCGAGGCCATGGCCGGGCCCGGGCCCGAAGGCGAGCCCGATGCTCAGGCCGAGGCCGGGCCCGCCGCGGAACCCGAGGACGACCCCGCCGCCCCCGCTCCCCTCCACGTGCCGCGTACGCCCACGGGCAACGCCGAGGTCGACGCCCAGCTCGACCGGTTGGCCGATGTGGACCACCTCGCCACGGACGGCCACGTGGAGGTGTACGAGGATGTGCACAGGGGGCTGCGCGACGCGCTCACCGCGCTCGACGCCCGCCCGGGACCTCCGGCGCCCCCTGCGCCGTACGGCAGCAGTAACGACAGCAACAGCAACAGCAACAGGAGCTGAACCGAACGTGGCAGGAGTGGCACGACGCCGCCTCGACGCCGAGCTGGTCCGACGTAAACTCGCCCGCTCGCGCGAGCACGCCGGACAGCTGATCGCCGCCGGGAGGGTCACCGTCGGCAAGACCCTCGCGACCAAACCCGCCACCCAGGTGGAGACCGCCGCCGCCATCCTGGTCACCCAGGACGACGACGATCCGGACTACGTCTCGCGCGGCGGCCACAAGCTCGCCGGGGCGCTGGAGGCCTTCGTTCCGCTCGGCCTGGCGGTCGAGGGACGGCGGGCTCTGGACGCCGGCGCCTCGACCGGCGGGTTCACCGATGTGCTGCTGCGCGCGGGCGTCGCCCACGTCGTCGCCGTGGACGTCGGATACGGGCAGTTGGCCTGGTCTCTTCAGAGTGATGAACGGGTCACCGTCAAGGACCGTACGAACGTACGCGAGTTGACGTTGGAGGCGATCGATGGGGAGCCGGTGGATCTTGTTGTCGGTGACTTGTCCTTTATCCCACTCGGCCTGGTGCTGCCCGCCCTTGTGCGGTGCGCGGCGCCCGGAGCCGACCTGGTGATGATGGTCAAGCCGCAGTTCGAGGTGGGCAGGGAACGGCTCGGGAGCGGCGGAGTCGTCCGCAGCCCCGAGCTACGGGCGGACGCCGTGCGCGGCGTGGCCCGGCAGGCGGGGGAACTGGGACTCGGGGTGAACGGTGTGACGGCCAGTCCGTTGCCCGGGCCCTCGGGGAATGTCGAGTACTTTCTGTGGCTGCGTGCCGGGGCACCCGCACTGGACCCGGCCGACGTTGACCGTGCAGTGGCGGAGGGGCCGCGTTGACACAGACCCGAGCTCGTACTGTTTTTCTGCTCGCCCACACCGGACGGCCCGCGGCCATCCGCAGTGCCGAGCTCGTCGTCGAGGGGCTGGTGCGTTCCGGTCTCGGCGTACGGGTCCTGGAGGCGGAGGCGGCCGATCTGCCGCTCCCGGAGAGTGTGGAGCTCGTCAAGGAGGCGACACCGGAGTGCCTCGACGGGTGTGAGCTGCTGATCGTCCTCGGCGGTGACGGGACGCTGCTGCGCGGTGCCGAGTTCGCCCGCGCCTCCGGGGTGCCCATGCTGGGCGTCAACCTCGGGCGTGTCGGCTTCCTCGCGGAGGCCGAGCGCGACGACCTCGACAAGGTCGTCGACCGGGTGGTGACGAAGGCGTACGAGGTCGAGGAGCGCATGACCGTCGACGTCGTCGTGCACAGCAACGGCGATGTCGTCCACACGGACTGGGCGCTCAACGAGGCCGCCGTGCAGAAGGCGGGGGCCGAGAAGCTCCTGGAGGTCGTGCTGGAGATCGACGGGCGGCCGGTGACCGGGTTCGGGTGCGACGGGATCGTCCTGTCGACGCCGACCGGTTCGACGGCGTACGCGTTCTCCGCGGGCGGTCCGGTGGTGTGGCCGGAGGTCGAGGCGCTGCTGATGGTGCCGATCAGCGCGCACGCCCTGTTCGCCAAGCCGCTGGTGACCTCGCCGAACTCGGTGCTGGCCGTGGAGGTCCTGCCGCACATCCCGCCCGGGGTGCTGTGGTGCGACGGCCGCCGCACGATCGAGCTGCCGCCCGGTGCGCGGGTCGAGGTCCGGCGTGGGGCGGTGCCGGTGCGGCTGGCGCGGCTGCACCATGCGTCGTTCACCGACCGGCTGGTCGCCAAGTTCGCGCTGCCGGTGGCGGGTTGGCGGGGCGCTCCGCACTGAGTGCTCCGCAGGGGGCGGGGATGTCGTTGGTTTGGTGCGGGTCGGTGGGGGCTGGTCGCGCAGTTCCCCGCGCCCCTTAAGAGCAGGGGCTATCGCCCCGTCTTTCAGGGGCGCGGGGAACGGGCAATTCGGTCAACCGCACCAGGGCTTATGCGGAGGGACTGGGGCGGCGTCGCGCCGGGTGGGGGAAACCTCGTATGGTCATGTCCGTGTTGGAGGAGATGCGGATACGGTCGCTCGGAGTCATCGACGACGCGGTCGTCGAGCTGTCACCCGGCTTCACCGCCGTGACCGGTGAGACCGGCGCGGGCAAGACGATGGTGGTCACCAGCCTGGGCCTGCTGCTGGGCGGGCGCGCCGATCCGGCCCTCGTGCGGATCGGGGCCAAGAACGCGGTCGTGGAGGGGCGGATCTCCGTACCCGACGGCGCCTCGGCCGTCGTACGGGCCGAGGAGGCCGGCGCCGAGCTCGACGACGGCGTGCTGCTCATCAGCCGTACCGTTTCCGCCGAGGGGCGCTCGCGCGCGCACCTGGGAGGGCGTTCCGTGCCGGTGGGGCTGCTCGCCGAGCTCGCCGAGGACCTGGTGGCCGTGCACGGCCAGACCGACCAGCAGGGGCTGCTCAAGCTGTCCCGCCAGCGGCAGGCCCTCGACCGGTACGCGGGCGACGCCGTCGCCGTGCCGCTCGCCAAGTACGCGGGCGCCTACCGACGGCTGCGCGCCATCTCCACCGAACTGGACGAGATCACCACCCGCGCGCGGGAGCGTGCCCAGGAAGCCGACATGCTGCGCTTCGGGCTCGACGAGATCGCCGCGGTGGAACCGCGCCCGGGCGAGGACGTCGAGCTTGCGGCCGAGGCCGAGCGCCTCGGGCACG
>NZ_JAPWHT010000330.1:0-11665 GCF_027270795.1 Streptomyces sp. ActVer | reverse complement strand
ACCGGGCCGGCGCGCCGGGCGCCCCGGTCCTCCTCGACACCCTGCGCACCTGGCTGACCCTGCACGGCAGTTGGGACCGCACCGCCGCGACCCTCCACGTCCACCGCAACACCGTGCGCCACCGCCTGTGTAGGCCCGCATTCGGATTGTCCCGTTCCGTCGTGGCGACCTGCACTTCTGTCGGCTGTCTCATTCAGGGGCCACAGCATTCTGTCTCACGATCTTGGCCCTTGGCTTTTGTTTCCCGCACGGGAGCCGTGCTCAAAGCGACAGAGGGTGCCGCACCTGCGTGCGGCACCCTCTGGGTTTAGGCGGGTGAAGAACTACTTTCCGCCTGATCGGGGTTGTCTACGGCCCTTGTCACTTGCTGTCGTGGCACTGGAGTTGTGCGTCGATCTGTGCGGCGGTTCTGGCACCGTCGCGGGTCCAGTACTGCCCGGGCTTCAACTTCGCTGCGGACACCGTGCGCAGTGTGAAGACATCATCCAGTCCGCCACCTGTCGGGTCCACGTATCCCACAACGAGATTGCGGGGTACGGCGGACTGGGCCAGCTCTGGGGCGTGGCGCTCAAATCCTTCGCCGGACCACAGCTTGACGACCCCGCTCCTGGCTGCTGCCGTCGTGGGGTTCGAGGCCCACCACAGCACCTTCGGGTTCGCGCTCTTGTCGTCGTCGGCGTCCGTGACCTCCACGCGACGGATCACGTCGGTAGGGCAAAGGGCCATCTTCACGACAATCGACTTCCCGTCGACGCGTGCACCGAAGGCCGCGGGCACCGGGTCGGACAGGCGGTAGACGAAGTACATCCAGGCACCGACGGCCGCGAGAACGGCCAGGACACTGACCGACCCGACCACCACGAAGGGCCATACGGGTCGCCTTCGGGACTGGGTCAACGGATGCATTGGAGATACCGCCCGTTCCTGTATCCAGCGCGGCGCTCCCAAATGTTTCGACATGGGTTGATTCCCGCTCTGAGGTACATGGGGCCGAATCCCCATCCGTACCGCATCCACTGCCGCTTGTGTACGCGTTCGTGTCGCATCCTGCCCGGAGTGACAAAGCTGTTGTTCGAGGTGAAGTAGGTGGTCCCGAGGGTGGTTCCGCCGCGGGCGTGGAGGCCGTACCCTCCGGTGCAGGCACGCATACCGTAGCGGTACCGGCATCGGTAGCCCAGGTAGCGGCTGCCGACGTACGCCATGCCGACCCCGACGATCCGCGCTTGCTGGCGGTTCCTCCACCGGACGTACTTGCCGTAGCCGCGGCTTGCGTAGTGCCAGGCGAGCCTGGCTCCCACGCTGAAGCGGGGCTTCCACCATCTGCCGTCGAGGTCGTAGCGGTTGATCGGGTCGCCGCCGCAGTACTCGTAGGCGTTCGCTGACCCGCCGGGCACGGGGTCGACGGACAGGAAGCGTCCGGTGGTCGGGTCGTACAGGCGCACGCCCATGAGGGTGGCACCGGTGACCGTTTCGCTGGAACGCTGCTTGCCGCCGAGCCAGCCGTAGCGCGTGGCAGTGGCGTCGCCCTCCGGGTTGCCGTACTCGTCGTAGGCGAGCGCGGTCGGTGATGTGGCGGTGTCCAGCGGCAGCTGCACCGTCACGTCGCCGTGGATGTCCGTCAACTGCAGGACGGTGTCGCCCGTGGCGCTGGTGACGGTGCCGAGATCCCCGCTGATGTCCTGGACGTTGCGGGTGAGGGTGGTGCTGGTCTCCTGGGTCCAGTCGGGGCTGTCGCCGTCGGCGCCGTAGTGGTTGGTCTTGGCCCCGGTCTGGGTCCAGGTGCCGTCGGTGCCCTGGGTTTCGGTGGTCCAGGCGGCGAGGCGGCCGGCCGCGTCCAGGCTCCAGGTCTGTCGCTTGTCGTTGTTGGTCTGCTGGCGGACGAGGTCGCCTGCGTAGTAGCCGATCGTCGCGCCGGACGCCTGGGTGGTGGTGCGGCCGAAGGCGTCGTAGACGGTGCCGCTGGTGACCAGCCGGTCGGCGCTGTCGTAGGAGTACGACGTGGTGGTGGCGCCGGTGGAGGTGCAGGCCGCGCCGACGTCGCTGGTGGCGACGGCGAGGGCGGTGCGGTTGGTGTTGTTGTCGAAGGTGTAGTCGCGGCGGGTGCAGGCGCCGTCCGGGTCGGTGTCGTCCGCCTTCGTGAGGCGTCCGGCCGCGTCGTAGCTGTAGTTGCGGGTGCGGCTCTGGCCTGCCGTGTTCGCGCCGGTCACGACCTGGCCGTGGACGGAGTGGTCGACGGTGTCGGAGGCGACGACGGTGCCGTCGCTGTCCTTGGTGTAGACCCGGGAGGTTTCTGTGCCGGCCTCGTCCTGCGTGACGGTGAGGGTGTAGCCGCCGGGCAGGGACTCGGTGGCCAACTCGCCGTCCGCGTCGTAGCTCGCCGTGAAGGTGCCGGCGACCGAGTCGGTGCGGGAGGTTTCCAGGCCGCGCGGGTCCTTGGTGGTGTTGTAGGTGTAGGTGGTGGTGGACGGGGCGGAGTCGGTGGTCCTCACCGGCCGCCCGAGCGCGTCATAGGCGTTGGTGGCGGTGTTGCCCGCGCCGTCGTTGTAGGAGATCTCCCTGCCGAGCTGGTCGTAGGTGTGGGTGATGGTCTGCCCGTTCGAGGCGACCGTGGCCACGTCACCGCTGTCCGCGTCGTACGTGGTCGTGGTGTCCGGCACCGCCGTGCCGACCCCGCCGCTGGCCGAGGTCGTCTTGATGCGGCCCGCAGCGTCGTAGGTGTTGGTGGTGGTCCGGGTGACCGAGTTCGCGGTCTCCATCAACTTGGCGGTGTTGCCCCACCGGTCGTATTCGACGGTCTTGGTGGGCAGTTCGGTGGGGTTGGAGCCGCCGCCGGTGATGCTGCCCGCCGGGCCGGTGGAGCAGACCAGGTCGGCCCATTCGGGGCGGCCGTTGCAGGCGCCGGTGCCGGTGGCCGAGTAGTACGTGGTCACCGTGGCGCCCGCGTCGGAGCCGGAGGACTTCGGCAGGGTGGTCTTGGTGACCCGGCCCTGGGAGTCGTAGGAGGTGGTGCTCTTCAGAGCCAGACCGCCGGGGTCGGTGATCGTGTCCGTGGGCAGGCCCTTGACCCAGTCGTACTGCGTGGTCGTGGTGCGCACGTCCGCGTCCGAGGGGTAACCGTCCACGTACGCGCCCACCTTGGTGGTGGTGACCTGGTTGACGACAGTGGCCGTGCCGTCGGTCGGTCGGCCCTCGTCGTAGGGGTTGGCGGTGTGCTTGCGCGCCGGGAGGGGCGTGCCCGCGGGCACGGCGGGGCGGCCGTGGCCGGCACGGTCGGCGCCGCCTGGGGCGTCGCCGCCGCGACATTGAGCAGCTCGGCCGTGTGGTGGCTGCAGCTGCGGTCCGCCCTGCGCGAGCGCCACCACAACCCCATTCCCGAAGTGAGGACGCCATGACCGCGCAACCCAGGCTGAGCATCGGCCTGCCCGTCTACAACGGCGAGGAGTACCTGGCCGAGGCGCTCGACGCGCTCCTCGGCCAGACCTACGAGGACTTCGAACTGGTCGTCTCCGACAACGCCTCGACCGACGGGACGCAGGACATCTGCCGCAAGTACGCCGCTCAGGACTCGCGCATCCGGTACATCCGGCTGACCCGGAACATCGGCGCCGCACCGAACCACAACTACGTGTTCACCGAGTGCCGCGGCGAACTGTTCAAGTGGGCCTCGCACGACGACCTTTACGCCCGCGACCTGCTGCGGCGCTGCGTGGAGGCGCTGGACGAGCGGCCGGACATGGTCCTTGCGCACTCCGGCCAGGCGGTCATCGACGGCGACGGCCGGGTGAAGGTCCCGTACGAGTACGGGCTGGCCACCGACTCACCACACGCGCCGGAGCGCTTCCGCAGTCTGCTGTTCGAGCCCGGTGGCGACGACTTCTACGGTGTGATGCGGGCCGACGTGCTGCGCCGGGTGAAGCCGCACGACAGCTACCACCACGCGGATCGCACGTTCGTCGCCGAGATCACCCTGCACGGGCCGTTCCACCAGGTGCCGGAGCTGCTGTACTTCCGCCGCGACCACCCCACCCGCGCCGAGCGGGCGAACCCGGGCAAGCGCTCCCGGTGCGTCAACCTGGACCCGCGCCGGGCAGGCCCGCTGCACCCGACGCCCCGGCTGCTCGCCGAGTACGTCTGGGGCTTCGTCTCGGCCATCCGGCGGGCGCCGCTGTCCGCGGCCGACCGGCGCGCGTGCCACCGCCACCTGGCCGCATGGATGACCAGCCGGGTCCGGCCGGGTGCCGGCGAGCGGGTCGAGGACCGTACCCCGGTCGACCCGGGCCGGCTCACCGTGTCCGTCGACGCCCTCGTCGCCGGACGTGAGGGGCGGCAGGCATGACACCCGCGAACCGAACCCCGGTGCGCGTCGGGGTGTTCGGCCTGCTCGGCTCCGGCAATCTCGGCAACGACGGGTCGCTGGAGGCCGTGCTCGGCTACCTCCGCGCCGAGCACCCGGAGGCGGTCGTGGACGCGCTGTGCGGCGGACCCGAGGCCGTCACGGCCCGGTACGGAATCCCCGCGACGCGGCTGCACTGGTACCGCGGGGAGTACCGGACCGCGTCGCGGGCGGGCGCGATCGCGGGCAAGGGCCTGGGCAAACTCGTCGACGCCGTCCGTACCGCTGCCTGGGTGCGCCGACACGACGTGGTGATCGTGCCGGGCATGGGCGTCCTGGAGGCCACGCTGCCGCTGCGGCCGTGGGGCTTCCCGTACTCGTTGTTCCTGCTCTGTGCGAGCGGTCGGCTGTTCGGCACCCGCGTCGCGCTGGTCGGCGTCGGGGCCGCCGCGATCGGCAACCGGCCGACCCGGGCCCTGGTGCGCTGGTCGGCGCGGCTGGCCGGCTACCGGTCGTACCGGGACGCCCTGTCCCGCGACGCGATGCGGGCGATGGGCGTGGACACCACGCGCGACGAGGTCTACCCGGACCTCGCCTTCGCCCTGCCGACGCCGCCGGCGAGCGGACCCGACAAGCTCTCAGTTCCGCCGGGCCCGGTCTGCGTCGGTGTCATGGACTTCCACGGCGGCGACGACGACCGCGCACGGGCCGGGGAAATCCACCGGCGCTACCTGGCCGGGACAACTCGCTTCGTCCGCGCGCTGGTCGAGGAGGGCAGGCCGGTCCGGCTGCTCACCGGCGACGAGTGCGACCGGCCGGTGGTCGCCGCGATCCTCGACGCGGTGGACTCGCCGCTGGTCACCGCCGCCGAGGCGGCCTCGCTCGCCGACCTGATGAAGGAGACGGCGGCTGCCGACACCGTGGTGGCCACCCGGTACCACAACCTGGTCTGCGCGCTGAAGGTCGGCACGCCGACGCTCGCACTCAGCTATGCGGCGAAGAGTGACGCCCTCATGGACCGGATGGGCCTTGCCGCGTACTGCCACCCGGCCCGCGAGGTCGACGCCGACCGGCTGCTCGAACAGTTCCGGGCGCTGGAGGAGCGATCTGCGGAGCTGCGGCACACCCTCGCCGAGCGGAATCTGGTCGCCGCCCGGCAACTCGAGTACCAGTTCACCGCCTTGACCGCTGCCCTGTTCCCGGCGGCCGACCACGCCCACGCCTTGAGGGAGGCCAAATGAAGGCGACCGAAGTCCCGGCGATCGACGGCGCGTACCTGTTCGAGCCGACGCCGTACTCCGACGAGCGCGGCTTCTTCTGCCGCACCTTCGACGCCGACGTGGTCCGCTCGGTGGGCCTCGACCCGGACGCCTTCGTCCAGGACAGCCTGTCCCGCTCGGTCCGGGGCGTGCTGCGCGGCCTGCACCTGCGCTCCGGCGCGGGCGAGGCCAAGCTGGTGCGCTGCTCGTACGGACGGATCTTCGACGTCGTCGTCGACCTGCGGACGGACTCACCGACGTTCCGCAACGTGGCGACCTTCGAGCTGTCCGGCGAGACGCAGACGACCCTCCACATCCCGTCGGGCTGCGCCCACGGGTTCCAGGCACTGACCGAGACCGCCGACACCTCGTACCGGATCGACCGCCCGCACGATCCGGCCGAGGACGTGACGATCGCCTTCGACGACCCGGAACTCGCCATCCCCTGGCCGCTCCCGCCCGCCTCGATGTCCCGGCGGGACCGGGAGGCGCCGAGCCTCGCCGAGGTCCTGAAGCAGAGGGAGAGCTGAAGTCACCGTGGAAACCGAAGAGTTCGGCCTTCCCCGATCGCGGGCGGCGAACGAGCGGCTGCACGCCCTGATCCCCGGCGGCGCGCACACCTACGCCAAGGGCGACGACCAGTACCCCGAGGACCTGGCCCCGGTCATCAGCCACGGCCGCGGTGCCCATGTGTGGGACGTCGACGGCAACCGCTACATCGAGTACGGCTCCGGCCTGCGCTCGGTCAGCCTCGGCCACGCCCACCCACGCGTGATCGAGGCGGTGCGACGGGAACTCGACCGCGGCAGCAACTTCGTCCGGCCGTCCATCGTGGAGGTCGAGGCGGCGGAACGCTTCCTGGCCACCGTGCCGACCGCCGAGATGGTGAAGTTCGCGAAGAACGGCTCCGACGCCACCACCGCCGCGGTGCGCCTCGCCCGCGCCGCCACCGGGCGTCCGCGGGTGGCCCTCTGCGCCGACCATCCGTTCTTCTCCACCGACGACTGGTTCATCGGCACCACGCCGATGTCCGCCGGCATTCCGGCGGCGACCAACGAGCTCACCGTGGCGTTCCCCTACGGCGACCTGGCCACTACGGAGGAACTGCTCACCCGGTACCGGGACGAGGTCGCCTGCCTGATCCTCGAACCCGCCACCCACACCGAGCCGCCCCCCGGATACCTCGCCGGCCTGCGCGAGCTGGCCGACCGGCACGGCTGCGTACTGATCTTCGACGAGATGATCACCGGCTTCCGCTGGTCCGAGGCCGGCGCCCAGGGCCTGTACGGCGTCGTCCCCGACCTCTCCACGTTCGGAAAGGCGCTGGGCAACGGGTTCGCCGTCTCCGCGCTGGCCGGGCGCCGCGATCTGATGGAGCTGGGCGGACTACGTCACTCCGGCGAACGGGTGTTCCTGCTGTCGACCACGCACGGTGCGGAAACGCACTCGCTCGCCGCCGCGATGGCCGTGCAGACCACCTACGTCGAGGAGGGCGTCACCGCGCGGCTGCACACCCTCGGCGATCGGTTGGCCGCCGGTGTCCGCGACGCGGCGGCCAGTATGGGCGTCGGCGACCACGTCGTCGTCCGGGGCCGGGCCAGCAACCTGGTCTTCGCCACCCTCGACGAGAACCGGCAGCCGTCGCAGCGGTACCGCACCCTGTTCCTGCGCCGGCTCCTCGCGGGCGGGGTGCTGGCCCCGTCGTTCGTGGTGAGCAGTGCGCTCGGCGACGACGACATCGATCACACCGTCGACGTGGTGGCCCAGGCGTGTGCGGTGTACCGGAAGGCACTGGACGCCGCCGACCCCACCCCCTGGCTGGCCGGACGACCGGTGAAGCCCGTGTTCCGCCGCTTGGCGTGACGGGACGTCAGCGGCGGTCCCGCCGGCCGGTGTCGGCCATCCGGTCGGCCGTCCGGTCGACCAGCCACGCGGTCGCCGGTGTCACTGCCAGCGCGGTGCACCAGCCGCCGAGGACGTCGGTCGGGTAGTGCGCGCCCAGGGCGACCTGGGCCCAGCCCATGGCGGCGCCGGCGACCAGCGCCGCCGCCAGTACGAGTGACGTGCCGGCCGTCCTGCCGAGGCCGAGCCGACCGGTCGCGAGCAGCGCCACCACGAGGGCGAGCGCGGTGACGAAGGCGGTGTGCCCGCTCGGATAGGACAGGTTGTCGTCGCCGTGGATGGTGCGGCCCACCAGGGACTTGAGCAGCGTCGTCGTCGCCACGGTCATGCCGGCACCGGCAACGGCGAGCACCGCCGCGCGAGGACACCGCAGCAGCAGGCAGCCCGTCACGGCGGCCACGACCAGCGCCACCGCTCCGGCGGGCTCCCCCAAGAAGTCCGTGGCCAGAGCGACGTTCCGCCAGGGCGGCCGCACACTGTCCGCCGTCGGCCGGACGATCCAGCTGTCCACTGTGCCGGGTTCGCTGTGGCCGGCGTACAGGACCCCGAGTACAACGACCACCAGCGCGGAGAGGACAGCGGTCAGCCCGAGCGGAACGCGCAGCGACGGGGGCAGCACGGCGGGCGCCGACCGGCCGGTCACGCGCCCACCGCGTCCGGTCGGCCTTCGGTGCGTTGCCGTGATCGGCAGATGGTGTTCCGGATCTTGTCTGCTTGGGGCAGGGTGAGGGTGCGGCCCGTCGTCCGCCCCGTGGCCGGCCATGAGTCAGCGGCCTCCTGTTTCCCCTGCTCCAGGCCCTCCTCAAGACTGCCAGGCCTGCTTTCGGCGACCTTCTTGTCCGCCATGCGCGGCAGTGGTTCATGTCCCGGTCCCCGTGGGACCACGAGCCGGTCACCGACCGGTGGACCGACCTGCTGATGCCCGCGTCGGCGATCGCGCCCCACGACGCCGGGGCGTTGTTTCCGGACGACTCCGGTGACTTTAGGTCCGGGCACGCCACGGCCTATATGTCCCGTCAGTACCTCGACTCCCGCGGACAGGTCGGAAACGGCATCGTCGCGGCCACCACGGGCCCACCGGCCGCCCACCTGGTGGTCCGGGCGCGCGCCGCTTGCGTCGCGTTTCGGGCACTGCTCGCCGACGGCCTCTGCAACCCCGGCGGATGGCCGCACTTCATCACCGAACTCGACCGCGCTACGCCCCGAACTGGGCCGGGCCGACTTCCGGGCCCGCTCCGACTTGGCGATCCAACGCCACTGACGCCGGTCGACGTGTTCTTCGGCTTCCGCTGACGCCAACTCCCCGCCCACAGTCCCCCATTTCTCTGCTTGCCACCCTAACCGCGGAAGAAGAGGGGCTGCGGGGAAGTCGCGCGGCTGCGCGAGGAGGCCGAGATGCGAAGTTCGCCGTCCCACTGCGCGTCCGCGTCCGAGATCCTATGCTTTGGGCACCTAAGGCGGAAAGAGGGGGATGCCTGGTGAGCCCAGCAGTGCGGGAAACGTCAGCATTGAAGTCCGGGGTCAAGCGGCTCTTGGGACGTGCGGGATTCGACATCGTGCGCACCAACAACAACCGGGGTGGAGTGGACGACTTCATCCCCTTCGAGGCAACGATGCGGGCCGCGCGGGCGGCCGGCCTGTCGGTCGGTGACTACATCGACGAGGTCATGAACGGGACGCCTGGCGCCACCCGGTTCACCATCGATGAACTACGCGCTCTCGGCGTCTTCACCGCCGACCCGGACACGGTGCTGGAGATCGGCCCCGGGTCCGGACGTTACCTGGAGAAGACGCTGAAGGAGTGTTCACCAGGCCGCTACGAGATCTACGAGACGGCAGCGCCCTGGTCCAACTACCTGGTGGACACATTCGGCGTGGTCGCCCAACCGACCGCAGGATGCAGTCTCGCCTCGACACCCGACGGAAGCATCGACCTCGTTCAGGCCCACAAGGTCTTCAACACCGTGACCTTCCTCTGCGCCTCCCGCTACTTCTTCGAGATGGCACGCGTCACGCGACCCGGGGGTCGGATCGTCTTCGACGCAATGACGGAGACCTGCCTGGACCCGGCCACGGTGCGTGCCTGGGCGACGAAGGGCGGCGCCGGGCACGGCTCCTACCCGGCCGCCATGCCTCGCCAGACATGCGTGGACCTCTTCGCGACCCTCGACTGCAGTCTGGAGGCCAGCTTCCTCGCCCCCATGGGCGTCGCCTCCACCGAGGTACTTGTCTTCGGAAAGGGGGCTTGACCCTTACGGGACGTCGTCGCCGACTGATCGATTCCAGGGATCGGCTGCACGCATGGGGCGAGGGCGTCCAACGTCAGTGCCTTCGACAGCCCCGCGGTGCTCTTGTCCAGGTCCGGCCGCGGCATCCTCGCAAACCTCCGGGCAGGGGCGCCGCCCATGAGCGGCGTGCTCAACCTCGAAGATCGGAAACGATCCATACTAAAAGGGTCTTCGCAGGCTCTCGCCTGCCAAGACCCTTCGCTCTGTCGGGACGACAGGATTTGAACCTGCGACCCCTTGACCCCCAGTCAAGTGCGCTACCAAGCTGCGCCACGTCCCGTTGCCCGTTGTGACCTGGGGTTTCCCCTGGTTGAACGCGCACGGAAACAATACCGCACTCGGGTCGGTGGTCGCGCACTCCTTTTGTCCCGGTGATCACCTCGTCCCGGCGATCGCCGCTTGACCTCAACTTTGATTGAGGTTGCACGATCGTCCGCATGACGACGACAACGATGAATCGCGACTACGGATCTGCGGATCTGCCCGGCCTGATGGAGCTGATGAGCGGGGACGAGAAGCACGGACCGGCGGCGACATCCACGCTCGACGCGCTCTGGGTGCTCTACGACCGGGTGCTGCGGGTGACGCCGGAGCGGGCGGACGATCCGGAACGGGACCGGTTCCTGCTCTCCAAGGGGCACGGGCCGATGGCCTACTACGCGGTCCTCGCCGCGAAGGGCTTCGTGCCGGTCGACTGGCTGCCGGGTTTCGGCTCGTACGACTCGCCGCTCGGGCACCATCCGGACCGCGTGCTCGTACCGGGGGCCGAGATCGGCAGCGGTTCGCTCGGGCACGGGCTGCCGATCGCGGTCGGCACGGCGCTGGGTCTGCGCGCCCAAGGACTGCACGACCCCCGCGTCTGGGTGCTGGTCGGGGACGCCGAACTGGACGAGGGCAGCAACCACGAGGCCATCGCGTACGCCGGTCCGGCCGGGCTCGACCAGCTGCACACCGTGGTGATCGACAACTCCTCCGCCAGCTACGCGCTCCCCGGCGGGATCGCCGCGCGCTTCGAGGCCGCGGGCTGGTCGGCCGAGACCGTCGACGGACGGGACCACGACGCCCTGTACGCCGCCTTCACCGCCCCTCACCCGGGACGTCCGCGCGTGGTCGTCGCCCAGGTGGAGCCGAAGACCGCCTGAGCCGGTCACCCCGCACCCACGCCCGGACCCACCCACGCACTCCCGCACTCCCACAACGGAGGACTATCCCCATGGACACCATGCGTGACCGCTTCGCCCCCGTCGTCTCACGGCTGCTCGACGAGGATCCGCGCGTCGCGGTCGTCCTCGCCGAGATCGGTGTGGCCGGATTCGAGGACGCGCAGCACCGGCATCCGGACCGCGTGATCAATCTCGAAGATCGCGGCCGCCGCGCCGTTGACCGCGCCGATCACACAGATCTGCCAGAGCACCACATGGCCGGTGAAGAACAAGGTGGCGGCGACCGACTGGCTGCCCAGCCGCACCACGTCGGCGCCGATCATCAGCCGACGGGTGCTGAACCGGTCGGCGAAGACCCCGCCGAAGATCACCAGACCCGCGAAGCAGGCGGCCGACGCGGCCATGGCCAGGCCGACGGCCCCCACCCCGTAGCCGTGCTGCAGCAGTCCCGCCGCCAGCGCCACCGGCAACATCGTGTCGCCCAGCTTGGCGACCGCCCGTGCGGTGAAGAACAGCCCGAAATCCCGCGACCAGACCTTCCGGCGCCCGCCGCCGCCACTCACATCACGACGACCGGTCCCGCCGCCGACGCCACGGTGACTGCCATCGGCGCCACGCTGACCGCCACCCCCATCACGGCCACCGGCGCCCGCGTCCTCCCCCGACGCCGGCACCCCACCCGAGGACAACCCGCCCCCAGCCATCCCCCTCACACCCCTC
>NZ_JAPWHT010000032.1:0-39937 GCF_027270795.1 Streptomyces sp. ActVer | reverse complement strand
AGCGGGTAACGGGAAGGTCGTGCCATGACTCGATCCTTTCATGAAATCGAGTCTCCATTCGAGCCGGGGCGGTTCAGGCTGTGCAGGAAGGCGAACGCCGTGCGGTTGACCTGTCCGGCCGAGAGACGGTGGCCGGCCATGATACGGTCGGGGCCGCCGGTTTCGCCCGGGTACCAGTAGCCGAACAGGACGCGCACGGCGACCGCGCAGGCCCGGGCGAGGTCATCGCCGCTGGCGCCCGGGGTGTGGGTGAGGGTGCGGGCCCAGGCCAGGCTGGTGATTGCTTTGGTGTTGGGCTTTTCCCGGGTGATGCCCGGCAAGGTGGCGTACTTGTAGGCGGTCACCAGGCAGTCCTTGGCCGGAACGGCGTACTCCTCGGCCAGCGTGCGGAAGGCGTCGACGATGCCGGCACCGGTCGGGGCGTGCAGGTGCCGGCTGCCGGAGTCGGCGAATCGGGTGGGCAGCACGAGGACGGGGATGTCGTCGTCGCGCACCACGGAGGTGTCCGGCGGGCGTTGCCCCGTGCGCAGGGTGGACGCGAGCCGGCAGATGACGGGGGAGCTGCGCCAGTTGCCGGTCAGGCGGTGCGGGGCGGGGGAGAGCTGAGCGGCGAAGGACTGGAGAGCCTGGGGTTCGGCGCCGCGCCAGGCGTAGATGGCCTGGTCCGGGTCGCCGACGAGAACCAGCGGCAGGCCGGCGTCGTGCAGCAGCTGAAGGATCGCCAGGTCGGCGGCGGAGCAGTCCTGTGCCTCATCGACGACGACTTCCGCGAACCGGGAGAGCAGCGGGGGCAGCAGAGCGGCGGCGGTCTTGGCGTGGCGCAGGTTCCACAGGGCCAGGACCCGCGCCTCGTGCCCGGTCAAATAGCCTTCGTCACACCACGCCTTGCGGGTCTCGAAGATCTTCTTCTCCCACTGCGCGCGGCTGTAGGAGGTGTCCTTGATGAGCTGGCGGGTGTCGTAGTCGAGCTTGTCCCAGGCAACAGCCTCGCGCGCCTCGGGGTAGGAGGGATCTACCGTCATGGGGAAGCGGTGCAGGTTGATCTCCCGGTCCGTGCCCTCCACCAGGGCCTTGATGTTCGCCCAGGATTCCAGCAGACGGGGCGCCGGCTGGGCCGCCCGCCGCGGCTTGACCAGGAACTCCCACAGGAACGAGTCGAGCGTGCCGATGAAGTGCGGCGCCTGGACCAGATCGGCGCGGCCCGCCGAGCGGCAGCGGCGGGCCATCTGGTCCCGCGCCACCCGTGTGAACGAGATCAGTGCCCGCCCCTTCCGCAGCCGCTGCCGGGGCGACTGTAGATGCCGGTTGGTGATCACATGCGTCTTGCCCGCGCCCGGGCAGGCGGCCACGTAGGCAGGCGCGGCCACGGCCATGGCGGCCTGCTGCTGCTTCTCGGCGTCGGCCCGTACCGGATCCTGCTGAGGCGTCGTCATGGCGCGCCCACTGCAGGCGTGCTCGTGTCCTGGGCGGTGATGAAACGGATGGCACCCGCCAGGTACTCGGGCACCGTGAACGGCACCACCCGGTCGGCCAGTATGTCGGCGAGTTCCTGCGCGAACCGGCCCTTGGAGATCTCGGTGCCCTTCAGGATTTCTCCGTCCGTGCTGGTGACGGTCCGGCTGGCCTTCGGGACGAACAGCTCCCCGAACGCCAGGGCGGGATCCGTCGCCTCAACGACCTGCTTCCAGCGGTCCTGCGAGTGCGGCGCGCAGCGCAGGAACGCCGCCCGCAAGGCGGTGATGTTGTTCTGCGACCACAGGGCCGGCTCCAGCGTCCTCGGCGCCGCGGCCAGGTGCAGCTCGCCAGGAGAATGCCAGCCGCGCGGCAGCTTCCGCAGCGACTGCAGCCGGGGTGGTTCTGGCTGATCGGGTGCCACGTCCGTGTCGGTGATCAAGGCAACCCGCCGGCCCAGACAGATGCCGTCAACGGGCGCCAGCAGCACCCGCAGATAGACCTCGAACCCGACCCCGTCCACGATCACCCGGGTGGTGCCGAAGAACCGTTCCACCGCCTCGAACGCCTCCCGCTTCGCCGGCGCATCGGCGTCCTCGTCTGCGGCGAGGACCCGCTCGGCCAGAACCGGCAGCAGCAGAAGCTCGGAAATACCCTCCACGAGGATCGCCCGCGACGCGAACAGCAGAGCACTCTTGGTGGCATCGAGATAGCGGTCCAGATGCCGCACCCGGTCCGGGCTCAACTGCAGCCGGGGAATGGGCAAAGGCCGCGCCCGCCAGCCGTCCGACAGCTCACCCGGGCAGCGCGCCATGACCACCAGGTCCTGAACGCTCGCAGCGGCCGACAGGATGGGGGAGTGGGTGGTGACCACCACCTGCAGATGCCCGGCCGGCTCAGCTGGGTCCCCCGACGGCTGCCGGCGCGAGGCGCGCGCCCGCCGCTGCAGGTAACGCAGCAGCAGGGTCTGCAGCTGCGGATGGAGGTGCGCCTCGGGCTCCTCGACCAGCAGCACGGTCAGATCCGCCTCCGCCGCCGCGTCCAGCTCGGCCATCACCGTGGCGATGAACAGGGTGTTGGCGTAACCCAGCCCCGAGGCCGACAACGGGAACGGCGCGGCGGAGACATCACCCAGCAGCATGCGCAGCGACCGGGCGATCGACGCGAACGTCGGCTCGGCCAGGGCCAGTTCACTCGCCTGGGGATGCGCGCCGACCGTCAGATCCCGCAGCGGCTCGTTGATCTTCTCGCTGACCTTGACCACGTCCGGGTCCGCAGCCACCTTCTTCAGCTCGGTGCCGATCCGTTCCACGAAGGCATCGGCCTGCTCGTCATCGCCTAGCAGCCCGCGAAGGATCATCCGCACCCGATCCCCGCCCGCCGAGGCCAGTTCCCGCTCGGCATCGCGCAGCGCCGGCAGATAGACATGCCGCACACCGCCCCGCGCCGGAGGGTCCCCCGTGACCGGAAGGCCCGCGCCCTGCGCCCAGACGGTGCTTCCACGCCGCCCGCCCGTTTGCGGCGGCGTCCAGGACACCTGCCACCGGGCGGTACGGCTGTCAGGAGTCCCCTGGGGCAGCAGCGCCTCCAGATACGCGCCGCTTTCCCGCGGGCCGATGCCGGCGACGTCCAGCTGCAGGCTGGGGCCGCCCTGCGCGGCCGCCGTGGTGAGGACATCGGACTCCTCGAAATACCGCACGCGCCGCCCGTCCAGGGGGTCCGTGAGCAGCCGGAGCGCATCGATCACGGACGACTTGCCCGCGTTGTTCTCCCCGACCAACACCGTCACTTCCGGCCGCAGCGGAATCCGTACCCGCTCGCACGACCGGAACCGCTCCACCAGCACCTCGGCCACGTACACCGCCCGCCCCCATCCCCGGAACGTCACTCTGAGTAATAGCGATCATCGGATAATAGTGGGCATTGTCTGGCGCGGCGTTCAGAACTCGTCGTAAACCAAAGCGGTCAGCGCAGATGACGGCCCGCGCCACAGGAGCGCCGGCTGCCGGGGCCCAGTTCTACGTGAGCCGCGAATCGTTCATCCAGGGAGGAACGTCACGTACGGCACCAGGCGCTGCAGGTAGTCGTCCCCGAAGTTCATCCGCAACAGCGCCGGGCCTGGTGATGCCCGTCGGCAAGACCGCCCTCGCTTGCGGCAGGCCGGGGCTGCTGCTCTGTGGGGAAGGGCCCGGCCCGGTAGCTGCCCGAGACGGCGGTCAGGGGTGCCGTGGGTTCCTGTGCGGTCAGAACTCGTCATCGTCGGGATCGGTGAGGAGCCCGAGTTCTGGATCGTAGTGCAGCGGGGACTGCACATAGCCGTTGTGGAACTGCCAGCCCTGGCGCAGCACCGCCCTGACCGGCGCGAACGCGAGGTTGCCGACCCTCCTTCCGGCACCGAGCGTAGGAACCGCGGTCTGCCCGGGCTCAAGCGAAGGGATCTCCACGATCAGGCGGTGCCCGAGACCCGGCACATAGACGTGCCATGGGGCCAACCGCGCCGGCAGGTACCCCGGGTAGGGCCGCTCCTCGGTGGTCGCTCCGTCCAGCTGGAGCTGGCGGCGCAGGATCTGCGCCAGCCCCGGCCGGTCGCTGCCGCTGGCCGGGATCACACGGTGCACCGCCCGGGACTCCACACCCGTGCGGCGCAGATGTCCGCAGATGTCCTGGCTGGGGCCCACGGATTCGCGGTACACCAGCAGACCGCAGGAAATCGCCATCCACGTGAACAGCAGGGCACGGAACTGTAGGTGCTCCGGCAGAGCGGGGTCATCGGCCTGCACCGGCCAGAAGTCGGGCTCGGTGTGGACCTCCTCGTGGAAGGTCAGCCCTCCATGGATCATCAGCATGGTCGGCTCTGCGATGCCGGCGCGCACACAGGCGGCCGTATCCGTCCACCAGGACCACCAGGTACCGCCATCATAGGAAGGCCCCCAGGAGACGGCCCGCAGCACAACGCCCCTCTCGATGCGCACTGGCGGCTCTTCCCACACCATCAGCCCGGAGGGGGAGGGCACAATGCTGGCGATCTGGGCGATGCACGGGACGTCTGTCAGCTCCATGACGCTGGCGGCGGCTTCCCGCGTGATGTAGAACAAGTCCGCTTTGCGTAGTCGGCGCCTTTCCGCGTTGGCCAGGGCGGCCGCCTGATCCTGCGCCCGCTCAAGTGCCGCCACGGCGGGCGGCATCAAGAACGTCACTCCCTCCTGCTGCAGCATGTCCGCCCACGTCTGGGGCGCGTTGTAGTGGAGGAAGTCCAGTGTCTGCAGCCACAGGGCATGCACGTCTTGGATGCCGGTCCGGTCCACGCTCATAGCGGGCTCGATCCTCGAGAGGGGTACAGGCGAAACGGTGCTGACGCGAGGGCGGTTGCGGCCTGTGCCGCCCGGTGCTCACGGGTGGTCAGTGCCTGGGCAGGATCTCTTCCCGGCCGATGCGGATGGTCTGAAGGTGATCGAGGGTGATGTCCTCGGTGCCGTCGAGGATCGCGTTGACGGCGGCGCCGCAGATGAGCTGGGACAGGTAGAGGAAGTAGCCGCCGGTCCGGTCGTGCAGGTACTGGGCGTGCCGGGTGAGCACGTCCTTGCTCAGCTTGCGCATGCGTAGGTTCTTCTCGTAGCCCTTGAGCACGGCCAGGAAGGGGGCCTGGCCCTCGGCGTCGCCGCTGTAGGGCAGCGGGTCCACCCAGGTGACCGGCAGCAGGCTGCGCACGTTCTGTTCCTTGGCCACTGCCGCTCTGAGCTCGGCGGTGGTGGCCTTGGGCTGCAGCCGCTGGTGGGCGGTCCACAGCGCGTCGTCGCGGCGGTCGCAGCCTTTGCGGGCGGCATGGACGATGTCGGTCGCGCCGGTGCCGCAGAAGATGGTGGTGATGCCCAGCCGGGTGCGCAGGTAGTCGAAGTAGTGCAGGATCGGGCCGAGTTGGCCGGGGGAGACCCGCTGGATGTCGTCGACCAGCAGCAGGCGGGTCTGCTTGCGCTCCAAGACGGTGCGCACGGGCAGGGACAGGTCGGGAATGCGGCGCAGCTGACGGGCTTCCCCCTCGCTCTTGGGCTCGGGTGTCAGAGCGAGGAAGGAAGCGATCTCCCATATCCAGTTGAGTTCGTTCTCCGGGTCGTGCGGGACGGTGATGTGCACGACCGGGACCCGGTCGCTGAAGTGCTTTTCGACCCTGCGCTGCAGCTCCCGGCCGATGAGCCGCAGCAGGTACGTCTTGCCGGTTCCGGCCGGGCCGTCGATCACCATGTCCAGCAGGCCCTCGTATCGGTTGCCGTTGACACCGAAGGTGCCTCGGGCTCGCAGCAGGCATTTCTTCAGGAACGCGGTGTCGATCACCAGCAGATGGCGGTGGTAGTCCACTCGCGGGTCGTCCTCGTCGACGTCCGCGTCCGCGGGAGCGCAGTCCAGCAGGTCGGGTGGATTGAACTCGGTGCGCACATACCGGTCCCAGCCTTCCCAGGAGAAGATCCATGAGGGCAGGGGTGGCGTGGTGCGCACCAGGTGGGCGATCTCGGCCGGGGCATCGGATGCGGCGGGCACGGTGGTCTTCATTCAGCTCTCCTCGGCGGGTGAAGCGAGGTGCGGGGTCATGCGGGCGCAGTGGTGCCCGCCGGTGGCGGGTCGTCCTCGGAGTCGGCCGGGGCCCACGTGGGCAGGGTGTAGCGGCCGTTGTCGACGTCCCTGGCCGGCACGGGCAGCGAGGGGGCGGCGGGAACGGTGTCGGGGTCCAGCGGCGTGGCCGGTACCGCGGAGTCGGACGTGTCGCCGGTCTTCAGGTGGATCACGCCGCGGAACGGCAGGCGGGGCTCGGCCGCCTGCCGGGCGGTCGGCCCGCGGCGGGTGCGGCGGTGGCGTTCCTTCACGGCCAGGGTGATGGCCACCTCGTCCTCGCGGCTGCCGCCGCCCAGCGCCCATTCCTCGGCGGCGTCCTGCCAGTGATAGGCCGTCCACGGCAGGTCGGCCAGCATGTGCCGGTAGAGGAACTCCACCGGGATCCACCTGCCGCTCAGCCGGTGGTCATACAGCCAGGCGACGTCGGGATAGTAGGGGTTGTAGCGGGCTTCCCACCGGCCGTTCTTGTGCGCGAGCCCGGAGTCGAGGCCCTCCAGGTCCCGCAGCCGCCCATCGAGCAACCGGTAGGTGCGGTTGTCGATCTGGACGCCCTTGTCGGTGACCGTGACCCAGGCCGGCACCAGCAGCTTCCGGTTGTCCTCGGCCGTCAGCTGCCTCGGCCGGTAGCCGTAGCTCGCCACCAGCAGGTCGTACATCTGGTTCGGGGACAGCACCATCCCCGGATACAGAGGGCTGCGCAGACCCTCGTGCGGCTGCTGCTGGTAGTCGAGCGCCACCCATTCCTCGGCCGCAGCCTGCATCTGGTTGATGCTGAACAGGCGCTGGCGTTCGACCCCGTAGCCGCGCTGCTCGAAGCTGCGGCCCGTCCAGCCCTTCACGTACTGGGCGCAGGTGTCGGCGAAGCCGTGGAAGAAGGCCTCGGCCAGCGGCTTGTCGGTGGGCGTGTCCTTGCGCGCGTATTCGATGCTGATGCCCAGGAAGCTGCACACCATCTTGAAGTGGTCACTCAGATACGGGCTGCCCTGGTCGATGACGATGGTCCGCGGGTGGATGACCGGGCGAGCCGCGACGGCCTCGGCGAAGCGGGCGTCGGTCGCGCACAGCTGGCCGTAAGGCAGGGCCGAGTCGCGGGCGGCGGTGAGCGGGTCCCAGCCGGGCCGCATGGGCAGCGGGGCGAAGCACTGCGCCAGCAGCAGCACCAGATCGAACGCTTTGGTGGCGCGGCCGCCGATACGCCTGCCGGGCGGCCCCTCCCCGGTCACCGCGGGAACGATCATGAGGGCCATGCAGGAGCGGGAGGCGACATCGATCGCGGCGGTCAGCTCGGCCGAGACGGCGCGGCCATCGTCCCCGATCAACTTGATCTTCAGCGGAGAGGTGTCGATCTGCACCAGCTGACCCGGCCGCAGCGCCACCGACGGCGTGTACGGGCGCTGCGGCTTGCTGTCCTGGCGTGAGCGCCGGCGCGTGGTCTTCTTGAGCTGCTCGGTCAGCCCGAGCTCCTGCATCCGGGTGTAGAACGTAGAGCGGGGCAGCAGCAGCCGCTCCGCCTCCCGGGGATCCTGCAACTCCCGGCTGTAGCGCTGATGGATGAGGGTTTCCACATCCTCATATACGCGGTTGACCCGGCCGCCGGACTCGCGGGCGTGGCGGGCGGTGACCTCGTGCATCAGCGCGATGACCCGCTTGTCGGTGCGGCCGCCCGGGTCAGGGGTACGGGCCTTGCGGCCGTCGTACAGCAGCACCATCGGGTTCTCGTCGGCCTCCTTCCAGGCGCGGCGCCGGTCATCCAGCGCCCGCCAGCTGAACTCGATGCCAGCGGCGGCGAGTTCAGCCGACTTGGTCTGGCAGCGCTGCTTGAAGGTGGTGGTGTCCGGGTCGTAGCCGGACCGGGCCGTCGTGCAGCCGGGCCGCAGCCCGGTATGGAGTTCCTTCATGTGCTCGTGCCACCACAGGGCCTTCTCCCGCTCTGCGGGGGTGGCGGCCTCCAGCAGCTCGCCCAGTGCAGGCAGTTGCCTGCGGGACACGTCCTGCCTGTTCTCATCGAGGACGGCGAAGTCCGGGGCGCTTTCCACCTCCCGCCACAAGGTGTCCACCGGCGCCACATCGCCCGACTGCGACCGCAGGCTGATCTGCCGCCCTTGGAAGGCAGCGACCTCCCACAGGGCACCGCGCCATCGCACCAGATCCCCCAAGCAGACCCGGTCGGTCTCGAACCAGCCCGACACCGTTCCCGTCATCACCGCCTCCCCACTACCCAGACCGGGGAGAAGGGCAGCAGCGGCCGGCCCCAGTCGATGTCCAGAAGGCGACGCCAGATCAGCCGGTACACATGGTCGAAGCCGAGGAATTCGGGCACCCCGCTGTCCGTGACACCCTCCGCCAGCGGCCGCGGCCGCCGGAACGCCGCCAGCAGGGCCCGCTCATGCGCCTCCTCGCATACGGCTGGCTGCCGGTAGTCCGCCACCAGCAGCAGATTCTCCCGCCGCACCCCGTGCGGCACCACTCGCACGCACACGCTCCAGCCGGCCTGAGCGGCGACCTCGCGCAGCGCTGCCAGGCGCTCGCACCACTGCGGGCCCATCCGGTGCGGGGCGAGCACCACGGCCTGCCGCTGCTGGTCGCGCGTCAGAGCGATGAAGTCCGGCCGCCACCGGTGCCGGATACGGCCCTGCTCCCAGTGCAGCTCAACCGGCTCCCCGGCGAACCGGCTGATGGCGGGTTCGAAGTCCAACTCGGTGGCCACATACGTGCGCCGCTTGGATCCGCACACCACCAGCGTGCCCGTCGTCGCCGACCACCAGTCGGAGAGCTTGCCCTGCCGGCCGTGGTAGGCGACCGGGTCCGTGGGCGGCTGGCGCTCCTCCAACGCCACACCCCACAGTGCCTCGGGTGCGACACACACCAAGCGGCCGTCGTCGTCGAGATGCCACACCTTCATCTCACGCACCCGGAAGCCTCCCCCGGCGTCTCCGGCCGGAGCCGTCGTCCTGAACCAGGCCGTGGCACCAGCCTGGCCGTCTCCCGCCCGCAGCGGTCAGCACACCGAAACGGGTATCACTCGAACGGGTGATGCCCCCTTGACGAACCCGCTTCCAACCAACTCGCTCTCTGCGAAAGCCAGTTCTCACACCATGCAGGAGCGCTCGCGCAACGAGCCGGACGACTCGGCGAGTCGGCTGTGCCCCACGGCCAGCACGCGCCGACGGGCTCCACCGGCACCGTCGGCAAACGGGGCCGCAGCGGGCTGAGCGTGGTGATCCAGCCACTGCGCCAGCTCGCCCCAGCCGTCCACGTCCTCCAGCCCCCAGCCGGCCATCAGCTGCTGCACTTCCTCCACCCACACTGCCCGTGCCGCACGCGTGCGCGCGCCGCTCTGCTCGTAGCGCAGCATCTCCCGCGCCAGCTGGACGGCCTCCGGATAGACAACCAGTGGGGCGGTGCGCAACTCCCGCGCGTCCAGGCCCGCCCTCCAGGCCCGCTGCGTCCAGCTCCATACGTCCGGCGTACCTTCCCACCAGCGCGCCACAACCTGGAAGCCGTCGGCGAACAGCTCCGCTCCCGCCGCGCCGAAGCGGCGCTCCAGCCGCACCCGATCGGCGTGCGCACGCACCACCTCCGGCAGCCCCTCCAGCCGCACCACGTGCGGATCCTGGCCGCGGCGGTCGTCCGCGAATCGCCGGTGGCGCAGGCACACCCGCCACGGGTCCGGCCACACCAGCCACGCCGCCTCACACACGCCCCGGGCAAGGGCACACAGGTCGCAGCAGCGCACCACATACCCCTCCCGCACCTCGAACGGCCACTGCCAGCGCGCCGGATCATCTCCCGGCAGCAGAAAACGGTCCTGGAGGTTGGTCAGGGCCAGCTGCAACCGGTGCGGCGTCCGGCCGGACAGCATCGCCAGATGATCCAGCGCCGCCCGGTTGACATACAGCTCCGCCAGGGCCGGCAGACGGGGATTGACCGGTTGGCGGCCCGTACCCACACGGTCCAAAAGATCTCCGAGCTCCAACTCGTGGGCGTGCGCCAGACGATTGACGAACGAGCCGGTCGACTCGCCGGCCAGGCGCGGCAGGGGGACCCGCAGCCTACGGCGCGGTCCCCATACGCCGGCCCTGTCTGCCATCACGCCTCCCACACCACCCACCAGAACCGCACGCGTAGCCCGGCCGGCCGCACGCGGCCAGGCCGGGCTACGCGTGCAACGCAACCTCCGCATCCCAATCCGGACTGCGCACGGCCGCAAGACCCCGTCACTCGTTCGAGTGAAGTGTGGGCGCCTGTGCACCGCAGGGCGGTAGGCCTCCCTTCCACCCTCGAAGGGGCCCGACCGCCTCAAAAACCCGAAAGGAGCACGGCCATGGCCGAGTTACTCCGGTTGCGCACCCCGCTGCGCCCGTTCCAACAGCAGGCGGTCGACAACTGCGTCACCGAGTTCCTCCTCGGTGCGCCCCGCTGCCGCGTCGACTCTCCGTGCGGCAGCGGCAAGACGTTCATCGCCCTGAACGTCGTGCACCACATGGCGCCCACAGGCAACTCCGTGAACGTCGTGCCCACGCTGGAACTGCTTGAGCAGACCGCACGCGAGTGGCACAAAGAAGGCCGCCCCGGCCGCTACCTCGCCCTCAGCGGAGATCCGGACCTGCCCAAGGACCCGGCCCTGCGCGGCATCCTGACGGCCGTCACCACCCCTGCCGCACTCGCCGCAGAGATCTCCCAGGCCGACGGCCCGGTCAGCGTCTTCGCTACCTACCACTCGCTGCGAAAGATCGCCGACGCCCACCGACTGTTCCACATGCCGCCCTGGGACGTGCTCGTCTGCGACGAGGCCCACCGCACGGCCGGCAACCTCGCAAAGCCCTGGGCACTGCTGCTGAACGGCCAGCAGATCTTCGCCCATCACCGGCTCTTCGTCACCGCCACCCCCCGCAACTTCGAGTCCAGCCCGGGCCAGGACCTCCCGGTCAACATCGAAGTCGCGTCGATGGATGACCTGAACCTCTACGGGCCGGTCGTCTTCCGCCTCTCCCTGGCCGACGCCATCGACCAGGGGTTGCTGGCCGACTACCGCATCGTCGCCATCGAGGTGGAAGACGCCGACCTGCGCGCCATCCTCAACCGCAATCCGATGCTCGCCGCCGACTCCGAAGGCCTGCGCATGGCAGCCGCCGAGGTCGCCCTGCTGCACGCCATGCACGACTACGACCTACGACGCGTCCTGGTCTTCTCCCCCCGGATCAAGGCCGCCGAGGTCTTCGCCGAGACCCTCCCCGAGACAGCTGCCCTGATGCCCAAGCGGATGCAGGGCCCGCTCCAGGTCGGCACCGTCAACTGCGAGCAGAGCCGCTACGAGAGGCTCACCCAGGTCAGCGCCTTCAAAGAAGCATCCCTGACCTCCAGTGACAAAAAACCACTGCGGGCCGTCCTGACCAACTGCATGATCTTCGCCGAAGGCGTCGACGTCCCCGCCATCGACTCCGTCCTGTTCACCAGCCCCAAGACCAGCACCTACCAGATCGTCCAGGCCGTCGGCCGCGCCCTGCGCCCGCTGCCCGGCCAGACCAAAGTCGCCCACATCATCATCCCCGTCTACAAGGCCCCCGGCCAGGACCTCGCCGACGCCGCCAAGGGCACCCGCTTCTACCTGCTGCAACAGGTCCTGTCCGCCCTCAAGCTCTACGACGAGCATGTCTTCCACCGCGTCCACTACCTCCGCCACCCCACCGTCACCGACCCCCTGCACCCGGTGGCGCGCCCCGAACGCGCCGACGAACTCATCCCCCTGCTCCGCCTGTACGCCGAAGACCCCCACAACAGCATCTGGGAACTCGGCCTCGAAAGCGCACGGCGCTACTGCGAACAGCACGGCCACCTGAAGGTCCCCAGCAGCTACTGCGGCCCCGACCGCTTCTATCTCGGCTGGTGGCTGGGCAACCAGCGCTCCCTGCGCATGAATCACAGCCTCAAGCCCGAACGCATCGAAGCCCTCGACGCCCTGGGCATGATCTGGGAACACCCCCGCACCAGCATCGAGCACCGCCTGGACATCGCCCGCGCCTACCACGCCCAGCACGGCCACCTCGTACCCGTCCCGGGGGAACGCTTCCGGGGCATGGACTTCGGCCGCTGGATCAACACATGCCGCAACAAGGCCCGCCGGGGGCAACTGCCCTACTGCTACCAGCGGGCCCTCACCGAGATCAACCCCTGGTGGAACGCCGGCTGGGACAAGCACGGCCACTGGCGGCGCATCTACGCACGCGCTCTCGCAGCCGCCCGCCGCGGCGAACTGACATTTCCCGACCTCGCCCCCGACAGCGACGACCGACCGCTGGAGCATTGGCTCGACAAGCAACTCCACGTCCTGCCCAGCCTCAGCTCCGCCCAGCACAACCTCCTCGGAGCCCTGCCGCTCCACCACCCGCTCGCCCTGCTGCTGCGCCCGCCTCGTAGCCAGAGCGAACGCGCCTTCGCCCACGGCCTGCGCCACGCCCATGCCTACTGGCGCACCAATCAGCACCTCAACGTCCCCTACGACCATGTCGTCTGGGACCGCGGCAGCTCCTTCCGCCTCGGGGAATGGATCTCTGACAAACGCCTGCGGCCCTACCGTCTGACCCGCGAACAACTCGACGCTCTCGAAGCACTCGACATGCGATGGACACGAACGCTGGCATAAACCAGTCGACCCCCAGCCAAACCGGGGACCCGGTGGAGGCGCGGTAGCGTATGGGTGACCACACCCGCGCTTCATCCGCGTCGATCACGCACAGCACCGTGAATGATCGTGAGGTAGTGGGCGGACCACGCACCGCGGCACGTGTCGCACACGGTCTTGCGCCAGCCTCCCGGCTCGTCATTGCGGGTACGGACGCCGCCGGGTGCGCCGCAGAACTCGCAGGTACGCACCGACTCCGCCTCCGCCGCAGCCACCACGCCACGCAGCACGGAACGGTCGGCCCCCTCAGCCTCCACCTGAACCCGCAGCCCGCCGAGCTTCTCCTTGAGGCCGGTGAGCACATAACCGGGGGCAAGCGTGCACAACTGCTGGTGCAGGCTGGTCAGGAGCTCCTGCCAGCCAGGCCCCACCGCATGGGCGCGGTCAGGGATCTGCACCGGCGCCACTGCGCTCTGTTCGTCCACCATCGTCCTGCACTTCGCCGGGGACCAAGCCTGCGGCACACCCCCGTGGGGATGCCTCCCGTCGCAAAGCGAGAGGGCTTCCCGCTATGCCGGGCCGGCGTCGCGATGGACCAACCCCGGGCCGTAGAACGTTGGTGGCCCGGAAGGCGCCCAGCGCGTCGAGTAGCTGAGGACGGCGCTGCACGTGCAGGAGATGGCCCGGGCGAGGAAGGAGAACGTCGCGCGAGCTGTCGCAGCCACCCTCTACGTTAGCTAGCGCACCGCCCACCTGCCCGCTTCGGCAGGCCCCGGAACTGGGGCTGGGGCCGGCGGACCCGCCGATGGCGGCCACTGCCACCGGCAAGGAGCCCGCGGTCGCAGCGGAACCGCCGCGCCTGCCGCCGATGCTGTAGCGGTGATCGTGGCTTCAGCGTAGTCCGAAAGGCCAGAGGCGGCGACCGTGCCGCGCCCGCGGCGGGCGGCGTGCCGGTCATGACAGGAGAGCTTCGCCCGCCACTGGCCAAGACGATCAAACCTCGCCGAGAACTCAGGCTTCGTCGAGAGGAGACATGGAGTCTCCGGACGCCGGTGCGCCGTCTCCAACTCCACACACTTGACGTGTGCTTGACGTGCGATCCGATGTGCGTTCCATGTAGGGTTGGAAGTGGAGGTGACTCTCGTGTCCGACGAGCACAACGGGCTCTTCGCATCGGTCGATGCCCTGCTGGAGCAGGCGGCAGCGGACGCGCTGCCCGATCCCGCCGAACGCAAGCGCCTGCGTGAAGCCGCAGGCCTGAGCCAGGACCAAGTGGCGAACGCATTGACGGTGCGACGGGAGACGGTCACCGGCTGGGAATCGGGACGCACCGAACCGCGCCCTCCCAAGCGGGCCGCCTACATCCGTCTTCTCGACGGCCTCGCTGCCCGCTTCCCCGCCCCCGAGTCGCCCTCCGGCTCGGCGTGGGGACCTAGCGCCAGGCCCCCCGTCATCTCGCAGCCGCAAGAGTCCACATCGCCCGTCGTGCCCGCCTCGGACCGGGCGACTCCGGTTCGGCCGCCGGTGGCGGCGGCGCGCCGGCTGACGGTCAAGAAGACGGTGGCCCCGGCCGCCGGGGACGCGCGCTTCACCCATGGGCCGCTCGCCGTCGTCGATGGGGACGGTTCGGCGTACTGCACCGGTGGCCTGGTCCTCGACTGCCCGCTCACCGATCTCCCCACGCTGGTCGAGTGGACGCTGCGCGAGGCGGACCTGGGCGCTGCCCGCCTGCACCGCTCGGGCAAGGACGCCGACCCGCTGATTGTGCTGACCGCCTCCGCCGTCCAACGCCTTGGCCTGCCAGCCGTGTTGGAGGACCGGCGCGGCCTGCGCCTGCCCGACGACCACCCGGCGCCGAAACAACTCGCCGCGGCGCAATGGAAGTTGACGAAGCGCGGCTTCGGCCCCTGGGCGCGGGTCTACCGCACGGCCGACGGCGCACGCCGCCAGTGCGTGCAGTTCGCCGTCGTGCCCTGGGGCGCGCTCGATACCCGCTCCTGGGACACAGCACACCAACTGCAGTCGGCCGAACTCGCCCGCCTGCTGGGCACCTACGCCACCCGCGTGCTCACCCCGTGCGGCTCCACCGCCGTCACCGGACTGGAACTGATGACCGCGCTGCGCCCGCCCACCCGCGCGGTGAAGGACCCTGCCACCGGCAAGTGGGTGTCCGGCCCGATGCCCGGCTCGCTGAGTGAACCGGTGGAGTGCGCCCCGCCCGAGGCCCCCGACGGGCATCCGGCCGTCGCCGCCCTGTATCCCCGCTTCCACCAGCGCACCCCCGACCAGGTGCTGGACGAAGAGGCCTACCAGTGGGCGAGGCCGCTGACGGACGCGGAATGCTTGAAGCCCTACGTCGTCGGCATCGACGTCAACATGGCCTTCGCCGCGGCCGCCAACCGGCTGACCGTCGGCCTCTCCGCCCCCGTCCACGTCCACCGCCCGGTCTTCGACGCGAAACTGCCCGGCTCGTGGCTGGTCGACCTCTCGCACATCACCTTCGACGAGCGCCTGCCCAGCCCATTCACCCCGCACGGCGAACGCCCTACGGGCCCGGCTTGGTACGCGACCCCGACCGTCGCCTACGCCGTCGAACTCGGCTACCAGGTCACCCCTATCGAGGCCTACCTGCGCTACGAACACGGCCCCTACCTGGACGCCTGGTACACCCGGCTACGGGACGCCTACGTCGCCACGATGGCCGACCTCGGCGTCACCCCGGGCATGCCCGAAGAGCAGTTCCTGGCCGCGATGGCCGGCTACCAGCAGACCGATCCCGTCCTTGCCGCAGTGCTCAGCGCCGTCAAGGCCACCGTCAAGGGCGGCATCGGCAAACTGCGCGAGCGGGCCCGCAGCGGCGGATGGCGGCCGGGTGAGGCGTGGCCCGCCCTCGCCCGCCCGACCTGGCGCCCCGACATCCGCGCCGCCGTCATCGCCAGCGCCCGCGTCAACATGCACCGCAAGATGCTCAAGCTCGCCACCCACGCCAGCCTGTACCCGGTCGCGATCCTCTCCGACTGCGCGGTATACGCCTCCGACGGCACCGGCCCCCTCGACTTCCTTCCCTACCAGGACGGCAAGCCGCTGCCCGGAGGCTTCCGGCTCGGCGTCTCACCCGGAATGGTCAAGCACGAGGGCACCCAGAGCGTGTTGTGGGCCGAGGGCCTGCTCGAGGAGCACGGCCCGGACGTCAACATCGCCCGGCACATCAAGACCGGCGTCGTCTCCGGCCAGGACGAGGGGGAGTAGGCACCGATGGGCATCCTCGCCGACAGCCTCGACAAGGCCGACGCCGCACACTTCACCCGCCCCCTGCCGAAGTCGGCCCAGAAGCAGATGCAGTACCTGGTCAAGCAGACCAAGGGCACCCAGGCCGTAGCCGACCTGCTCGGCGTCACCCAGCGCACCGTCGAGCGCTACCTCACCGGACAGTTCAAGCAGCCCCGCCGCGACCTCGCGGAACGGCTCGCCGGCGAGGTCCGCAAACGGTGGCAGCCCCGCGTGCGCGAGAGGGCAAGAAAGCAGGCCGCCACGACCGGCGGCATCGTCATCGACACCCGGGCGCGCTTCGGGTTCACCGCAGCCCCGGGCACCACCGACGACCCGCGGCTGCGGCCCATCACTCAAGGCCTGCCACCCGCCTACGCCGCACGGCTCTTTGACGCACATGCCGCCGGAGCCGCCGAACAACAGCTCCAAGACATCGTGGCCGAAGGACTCCAGGAGATCTACTTCAAGGACCGCGGACGGCGCGCGCACGGACTGCTGGTGGACTTCACCGACATCGACTACCTCGACGTCGACTACTGACCGGGGCGGTGCTCCTTCCGTGCGCTCCGGCATGTTGAGCCGAAGCACGATAGTTGTCACATAGGCGTGCTTCTGTCATCAGACTCTCCACGGCTGCCCCGGCCCATGCTGATCTTCGAGGCCCGACGCACACTGTGGAATAAGGGCCGCGAGGAGGGGCTATGACGCTGAACATCACCGTCGCTGCTCGCTGGCTCATGACGCAGAGCTCGGACTTCCGCCTCACGGGCTCGGGGGCCACGGTCAGCGAGACGTCGCAGAAGCAAGTCGTGTTGCAGTACATGGGCTGGTCGGGGCTGGTCTGCTACACGGGCGTGGCGCGATACGGCCCCCACGACACGGCTGCATGGTTGGCAGATGTACTGACACACAATCCCGGTCAGCGCAGTCCGGAGCAGGTGGTCAATCGACTGGTCGAGGAAGCGACCGTTTGGCTGCGCCAGGTCCCCATACGGCTCAGGTGTCACACCTTCACCATGATTACCTACGAGAGGGGGAAGCCCAAAGTCTATGTGATCTCGAATTTTGAGCGCCCAAACGGACCACAGTTGGCAAACCCCGCCGACAAACTTTTCTGGACCCGCGTGCGGCCTCGGGGGCCGCGGTGCATCGTGACGGGGTACAGCCCGGCAGTTGTGGATTCTCAACGCGAGGAACTTGAGGGCCTGCTGGCGTCGGTTCCGTCGCCAGAGCGTCTCAGAGAGGCAGTTGCCACGACCAGTCGCGAGTCATCAGCCAGGGCAGAAGGGACCGTCGGTGAGTCGTGCGTGGTAGCCCATCTCTGCCCAGACGGCTCGGGGGAGGCGCAGGTTTTCGGGAACCTGAGCGAGGAATTTCTGCCGACCATGATTACGAACGGCCACAACATCGCCTCTCTCGTTCCGACCGTGATGGACCAGGCTGGCCGAGCGGGCCCTCACCGCCTCGTCGGTGCAACCTGGTCGGCCAATGGCGCAGCCACCGCGATGCTGGGTGCCTATCGGGCGCTCTCACAGCAGGCGGGAAGCGGGTGGCCTTCGAGTACCTCTTCTGCCAGTGGTGATAAGTAGTCCGCCTCTCAAGTGGCAATGCATGTTTCACTTAACGCAATTGGCCAGGTCAAACGGCTGTAGCGGTGACAAAGCCTCGGCACACTTACTGTGGTCGCGCTTTACTTGGCGAGTTCAGCGCTGGCGGTCAAGAGAGTCGGCGAGCCGGTCGGCGTAGGCGTCGAGCAGTTTGAACATGAGGTAGCGGGGTATCTGTGCTCGCTTGAGGAGACTGCCGAAGGTGGTGGTGCCCCTTTTTTTGCACCTTCTACGCTGCGTCACCGCCACGCAGGACCATCAGGCACGAAATCAGCGCAAATTGGCAATATCGCGCTCAGCGATCGATCCTGTGCCCCACCATGCTCAAGTGGCCAGCGTGGTCCGGCTGCCTCACCCCTCAAAATCGTCTTGGACCAGCCGTGCCCAATGCTTACGGCCGCGGGCGTCATCTGATGCGTATACAAGGCGAGTCACCGTCCATTCTGGGGCGACGGGCGGTGAGAATACAGAAGTGGCTACGGTCTGAAACCCTCGGATTGGCGAGCTGAGAAGCTCCGTAGCGTTGTGTTCGAACTCGGAATTTCCGCCGCCGTAGAGCTCATCGATCAGCAGGAGTGTTGGCTGTGTACGGGCATAGGTCTCCGCGAGGGCTACGAGGACCTCAAGTCCCACGCTCCTATCCAGCGATCTATCGTGACCTCGATCTGAAATGACCTTGTTACCCAGGGTGTACTCGGCCTGAATCTGATCCTCCACAATCCGTATCTGCTTGACCGCTCCGCGAACGATCTCTGGCAACTCCGTGATCAGATTTCGAACGATCCAATGATCTAGGCCGAACAGCCTTCCTAGCTTGCGCACATCTCGAGGCGCATATGCCAAATCCGACGGGAGAGTGACTATCCGATACGGCTGGGAGAGAAACGGCACAGTGGTTCCGTCAGCCGAGAAGAGTAGTTGCTTGCCTTCGGCTCTGAACTCGGCTCGGCGTGGTTGGGGGTTGTACCAGTTGATCGCCGCGTGCACTGTCGAATCCGATCGACCCCGGCGATCCATGATAATTGAAGGTGAGGACAGGCCGGACAGGAGTGAAATGAAGTGAGTCTTACCGATACCCGTTCCGCCGAGGAAAAGATTGCATCGCGAGAACCGTACGGTCGTCGGCTCCGCTAGCCAGATATCCTTGAGGATTTCGATGGAGTGGATCCATCCGAAAGGGCGGGATATGCCGCCGTGCTCCATGCGGATTCGTGTCTCATGGAGATCTTTCCACCCTCGTAGTAGTGACGCAGGATAGGCCCCGCCAGCGTTGGTATCGACAAGACGTGCGCAACGGGCACATAGCCAGATTCCGTTGGGAGGAGCACTGCGCTGGGTGTCGGTCAGGCCGCCGGTGCCGCGGGGGCCATTGGGTGCTGCAGCATAGATATGGGCGGCCGTGCCTGTGAGCTCAAAGTCCGCACTGCCCGATCCTGGGCCAATGGTTAACGCTCCACAGCCTGGGTTGGAGCACCGGTAAGCTGCCCTCAGCGCCAGTCTGCCCTTGGTCTTATCCGTGAAGTTCGCCCGTCGACCCGGCTGCTCGGAGTCCACAGCGTCTCCCTTCGTTCGCTCAACGAAGAGGCACCATAGTCGGGGACTGACCTGCTTTCCCCCGCAGCCCGCTCAAGAGGTCTCGACTGCGGTGCCAGGCTCACCAACCGACAACACTTGACGCCAGCTCTTGCCCACATGCCCAGGACACGTAGGGAGTCAGTTGGCCTGAAGATGTCCTGAAGGCGGAGGAAGAATGGTAGGTAGTCTTTGATGGCGGCCTCGGCCGCGAGGGCTGCGGCGGGGGCGTGGTGTGACGGGGTTCGAGTCTCTGGAAGCAACAGATCCGCGCCAGATCGGGCGGTATCGGATCGTCGCGAGACTGGGCGCGGGTGGCATGGGACAGGTGTACTTGGGGCGCTCGCCGGGTGGTCGGGCAGTCGCTGTGAAAGTCATACGATCCGAGCTGGCCGCCGACGACAGCTTCCTGCTCAGGTTTGCTCGAGAGGTCAAAGCTGCCCGCCGGGTGAACGGGGCTTTCACAGCGGGAGTAATCGATGCCGATCTGGATGGCTCCCCAGCTTGGCTGGCGACGGTTTATGTGCCAAGCGTCTCCCTCGGGAAGGCGGTCGCTGCCCATGGGCCGTGGCCGCAGGAGCCAACACTGGCTCTGGGCGCAGGGCTGGCAGAGGCACTCGAGGCCATCCACTCCGCCGGAGTGATCCACCGGGACCTAAAACCTTCCAACGTGTTACTCGCAACTGACGGTCCTAGAGTGATCGACTTCGGGATCTCAGTCGCAGATGAGGCATCTGCTTTGACGCGAACAGGCATGGTGGTCGGCACACCCGGGTTCATGTCTCCCGAGCAGATCACAGGTGGGTTGGTCGGTCCGGCGAGTGACGTCTTCTCATTGGGAGCTGTACTGGCCTTCACTGCGACCGGAGCCGGGCCGTTCGGCACAGGAATGGCTCATGCAGTGAATTTCCGTGCCGTGTATGAAGAAGCCGACCTGAGAAACCTCCCTCCCGCACTCCGGACGGTAACGGCAGAGTGCCTGGTTAAGGACCCCACCCAACGGATCTCTGTGTCCGCACTACTGGAACAACTTGCTGGCGCGGTCGGGGACCGGCGAAATCTCGCGCGAACTTTTACTGAGAGTGAGTGGCTACCGGAATCCGTCGCCTCTACCGTCCGTATACGACCAACCGTACTTCAGCTCCCAAATTCACCAAGTGCCTCACCTATACGTCAGACAGAAGTGAAAGTACGCCCAGTTAACGTAAGCACGCAGCTCCGCAAGCGTGGCGAAGTCTCGCTCACTGAGAAGGCGCCCGATCTAAAGACCGTCATTATCAGCCTGGACTGGGGCCTAGGGAAGCCAGCCGGCCCAGACTTCAACATCGACGTCTCCGCCTTGGTGGTTGGTGCCAACGGCAAGGTCTTATCTGACCAGCACTTCGTGTTCTTCAACAACCGGCAGAGCCCTGAAGGAGCGGTCGAACACCTCACTGTTGGAAACGAGCATGCCAGCGAAAGGATCAAGATTGATCTGACCGCCGTCCCGGCCGAGACCGCAAAAATTGTGTTTCCGGTTGCGATCTACGATGCAGGAAACCGACAGCAGAGATTCGACAGCGTAGGCCACTTGTGTATCCGAGTCATTGATCAGTTGGACGGGCAGGAGGTAGCCATCTACGAGTTCGCCGCGGATGTCTCCACTGAATTCGCCGTGGTTTCCAGTGAGCTCTATCGAACCGGCACGGAATGGAAGTTCCGGGCTATTGGCCGAGGCTACGCCTCTGGGTTGCGTGGAATCGCGCTGGACCACGGAGTCAACGTGTAATCCTCTCGAGTCCCCGCCGCTGCTGACAAAATTGATCACCCGACCCTTCCGGGGTGAGGCACGTGGCCTGATCCGTAGTCGGTGACAAGCAATATGCGGATTCGGTGGCAACTATCGCGCCTCGTCATCCTGGAGCCGCAGGTCAGCGGCCGTCGGCGGTGACAACTATCGTGCTTTGGCACACATGTGCGCCTGAGTGTTCGAGCAACTGGGCGTGATAGCCGGCCGGTACGCCCTGCTGGCCGGTTCAGGCGAGTTCCTCCCCGTACCGGGCGAGCAGCGCGCGGAGTGCGTTGGCCCTGGCGTCGTCGCGCCCCTGGAGGCGGTTTTTCTGGTTGCGTTTCCACCGGGCGAGCGTCTTCTCCTGCTCGTTGCCGAGGGTCAGGCTCGGCCGTAGGTGGCCGTGTTCTGTGGCGAAGTCCGTGAGCTGCTGGAACATCGCCTCCCACTGATCGCCTCGCTGGTCCCATGTCCATCCCGCCAGGGTCTCCAGGTCCGCCTTCTGCGACTCCAGGAGCCTGCCACGGTTGGTGCGCCAGGAATTCAGCCAGACTCCGATGGGGTGGCCGTTCCACTCGTCGCGTTGCTTGATGGATGCGACGGGTCGGCCGGTGGTGGTGACGAATTGCTGCATCACCTGAACCTTCGCCGTGTGGCTGTCGCCGAAGGGAGTCCAGGACCAGCCGGGTATCTCCTGCACGGCCTTGAGCTGGTCGTCCGGCAGGTCGCGGCCGTGCGCGACCAGGTCTTCGCGTCGGCTGCGGAGGTTGTTCGCCCACACGGTGGCCTCGCGGCCCGGCATCGCGTTCTCCCGCTCGTCCGGATCCGTGGCCTCGGCACGCTGAAGGTAGGCACGGTATCGGGACCAGAAGCCGGCTTCGTGCGCGGTGCCGCTGGACCAGGTGGGGATGGTGGTCAGCCGCTCGGCCCGATCCGGCCGCAGGCGTCGCTGGCGCTGCAAGCTCCTCTGCTTGCGGCTCCATCTGCCCAGACTCCGGCCGTCGACAGCCACATCATCGGTGGGGTAGCAGTGGCCGGCATCGGCGGCATAGGCCACCAGGGCCTCGAACATGGAGTCCCAGGCATCGTTGTGCGCCGTGTACTCGATCTTCAGCGCCTGCTCGCCGATCCGTTCGCGGATCCATTCACGCGCCGTCGCGGCACCTTGCGGAGCGCCAAGGGCCCGGTAGCGCTCGGCTGCAGCGGCATCGACCAGGCCGAGCTGCGCCAGGCGGTCCAGGACGTCGGCTGCGGCCTCCTCGGGCTCGGCGACGAAGCCGACCACGACGTCATAGCTGTCGAGGAGGCTGAGGGGGTCCTCACGGATACGCACCACGGTCCAGCCAGCGGAGCGCAGCCGCTGGGACTTCATGCTGTCCTTGCGCCGTGAGTCGGCGGTCCCGTGGAAATAGGAGCCGTCGAACTCCAGGACGAGACGCAGGCTGTCGGCCTCGACGACCATGTCGACATGCTCGACGCGGGTGGTACGTATGGCGCCACGGTTGGGGTCGATGGGAAGGACAGTGCTGAGTTCCGCCTTCAGGCGCAGCTCCTGCGCGGACGTTTTGACCAGGCGGCAGTCCGGGCAGCCAGTGCCATAGCGCTTGCGGAAGCCTCCCGTGCGGTTGCCCACGACGGCTTCCCACCCGTCGTGATCGTCAGGGAAGTCCGGGCAGCGCCACCAGACCTTCCGGCTGGCTCCTACCGTGAGTTCATCCGCCGTGATTCCCGACTTCTCGGCGTCCAGCGTTGCGGCCAAGTCCGGCTTCACCGTCGACAACCGGTTCTTGTCCGTGATCTGCACGCTGGCCAACGCCCTTTGCCCCTCCGCACGAGCGGTCCCTTTGCGGGCCGCACCACGGCCACCATAGGTGCTGCCCCTGACGAGGGGCGGCGCGATCTTCCTGTCCTCTGCCCGGAGCCGGTCTCAACACCGCGGTGCCTGGTGGCGGCGGGGCCGTACCGCAGGGCGGGCTCGTCCACGAGGCTGGGGCAGGTGCCAAAGCACCTCGTCGGTCTCCCGGTTGTGGTGCCAGGCTTCCAGCGTGCGGGTGGTCACCAGTCGGTCGAGAAGCTCTCCGGTCTGCTGCGGGTTGTGCCCGCACAGGCGGGCGAGGACGTCCATATCGGCGCTGTGTTCGGCATCGACGGACGTGTGTGCGGCCAGCACCAGAGCGGTCAGCCGCAGGGCGGGCGGCGCGGCCGGCAAGGCCAACGGGTCGGGGCGCAGCGCCCAGTGGGCGGCGCGGCAGCGGGCACGGCGACCGGGCCCCTGGTCCAGGACCGCGGCATCGAGCAGCCGCACCTGCACAGGCACCGGCCTGACGGCCGGCGGCTCCAGCCAGCCGGCGTGGGCCAGCTCCTGCCACAGCTCCCGGTGCCCGCCCAGGCGCATGCCGCGCAGCAGACCCGTCGGCAGCCGGACATGCCCGCGGCTGTTGGTGCGCAGGGCGCACTGCAGGCCCAGCAGCCGGGCGGCGGGGGAGGTGAACCGGGGCAGCGCGGCGCCGAGGTAGGTGAGCATCTCCCGCACCCGCAGCCGCTGGTCGGACTCCGCCCAGAGCCCGACCAGCGGCTGCTGCGGCGCGCAGGCAGAGGGAAGCGGCCGGGGAGAGTTGACCAGCGTGTCCGGCACCACGGCGGTATGGCTGGTCGCCGCCGCGCAGGCCGCGCAGGTGTCGGCCAGTCGCCAGGTGCGGCCGCTGCGGTCGCGGGTGAGGGCCAGTAGCACCGGCCCGCCGCACCCCCGGCGACGCGGATGCCACAAACAGCCCTGCACCCGGCACTGGCAGCTGCGTAGATACGCCGGCAGTGCGTCGGCGCGGGCATGGCAGGCCAGATGTGCCAGGGCGGCGGACCGCGCGGAGGAGGCCGTAAGGGGAGAGGTGTGGGCAGTGCAGGAGGGGCACACGAGCGTGGGGCCGCCCGCCCGCTGACGCAGCTCCACTGTCCAGATGCGCCGCACTGCGGCATGCGCGCCACCGAGCCTCATGGGCTGGTCGTCCTCCTGTCCGTTCGCGCCGTGGCGGGGGCTCACTGTGACAGGCCCCCGAGACGGACGAACCGTAGTGCAGTTTCCCGCACTGTGAAGCTCGCTTAACCCGCTCCGTCCCGGCGGAAGTGCAGAAACCCGCACTGACGGGGCAGGGGTCTGCACCGTCGGATGGTGGGGTGACGATCTTGCCGCCGGACCCCGACCTCACTGCGCTGCGCGTTGTGCTCGCGCGCCTGCGGGCCGAGCGCGGCTGGACCTTCGACGAACTCGCCGACCGCAGCGGTCTGGCCCGGCGCACCCTCATCGACCTCGAACACGGCCGCACCACCGGCAGTGTTACCACCTGGCACGCCCTCGCCCACACCTTCGACGTGCCCATCGAGCACTTTCTGGGCGCCCTGTGCGAGGACCACACTCCGCCTGGCACGGTCCGTTCCTGAGCCCTCGCACCCTCCCGGCGTGCATCACGTCATGAATCACCCGATCGGGCAACAGGCATAGAACAACCATCCGCAATAACGCTCATGCGTGCGAGCTCGTTGAGCTGGCCGTGGGAAATCCCTCCGACACGTTGCTCGCGCCTGCAAGTTGCCTGGCACGGTCCCTGCCATGTGCCCCACTCCAGCCGCTGCCGGCCGACACTGGGACGGCAGCCCCCGTGTCACCCACCGCCCCCGCCCTCTGCGGGTGACCGCCACCAGCCCCAGCCGCCTGCTGCGCGCCGGCCAGCACAGCCGCTGTCGCCGCTGCGGCAACCGCATCGACCTCTACCCGCGCACCGACCAGCGGCCCATCGCCCTGCACCCCGCCGAACTGACCGCCGCCCACGTCCCCGAATCCTGCCGCTGGCACCTGAGCGGCGGCATCGCCCACCCGCACGGCGACGGCAGTGCATGGTGCCGCATCCCGCACGCCGTGCTCTGCCCGCGCCGCACCCCCACCTGCCGGATGAGCCCCTGCCTCGAGGCGGTCCGCCGCCAACTCGCCGTCCGTACCCGCCGTCTGACCGACACCGGCGCCTTCACCCCTGCCCTGCCCGTCGGCGGCAGCGCACCCGGCGCCGACACCGACGTCCCTGACCGCCCCGTCGTGCAGATGCTGCTGTGCCGCCGCGTTGCCGAGCGTCCCGTCAGGGGACTGCGCTGCGTGGCCCAGACCCGCCACCACCGCTGCACGAATCCGGTCCTTGCCCCCACCGGCCCGGCCGGGACCTGGAGACTGCTGCCCACCGGCCCCAAGCGAGGCCAACTCGCCTTGCCCGAAACCCCGATGGCCGTCTACGACCTGGGCCACCTCCCCTACGGCGAGCAACTGCGCTGGCGCACCCAACACTGCTCCGCACACGCCGCCGCCCCCAGCGTCGCTGACCTCGCCCTGGCCGGATCGCAGCCCTTCGCCCCCCTCCTGCATGCGGCGCACATCCACACTCGCCTGCCCCACCCCCCAGCCCGCCAGCACGGCAGGGGATGACGATGCCGCATCACGCCCCCTGGAAATCATGCTCACCCGCCCCCTGTCCCCGGCAGTCCTGCTCCGTGCCGCCCGCGTGCTGCCGCTCGCTGCCAACCACGACGCCACCCGTCTGATGGCCCTCGTACCTGCCAAGACCCCCCACCGGGCAGCCCGCCGTCTACGCCACCGGCTCGGCGCACGGCTGCCGATCGACGTGATCACCACGCACTACCCGGACGCAGACCACAGGGTGCTGCTCAATGTCGCCTTCCCGCCGACCACGCACGCCGTCCTCAAGGCCGCCGCCCGCCGTGCGCAGCAGACCCCGGAGCGCTTCGTGGAACTGGCCCTGCACAGGGCCCTGGCCGAGCACGCCGACCAGGAAACCGACCGCCTCGACCGGGCGGTAGGCCAGCTGCTGGCCCACACCACCCCCGCCTACCTGCTGTCCGCCGTCGGGCACGCGCTCACCCGGCTCCCCGAAAGGCCCACGCCATGAAACCGACCGACGAACAGGCGGCAGCAGCCGACGCCTTCCACGCCGGAAACCACCTCGCCCTGCAGGCTGGCGCGGGCACCGGCAAGACCACCACCCTGACCCTCCTCGCCCGCACCACGAAACGCCGCGGCCGCTACCTCGCCTACAACCGGGCCATCGCCCAGGACGCCAGCACCCGCTTCCCGTCAACGGTGCAGTGCAAAACCGCCCACTCCCTGGCCTACGCCGCCGTCGGCCACCGCTATGCCCCGCGCCTGAACGCCCCTCGCCGTCCGGCCTGGCAGACCGGACAGGCCCTCGGCATCACCAAAGCCGTCCGTATCGGCGAACGCGAGATCTCCCAACGCACCCTGTCCAACGCCGTCCTGCGCACCGTGGCCCACTTCTGCCACACGGCCGACGAGACGATCACCCGCCACCACGTACCTCGCCTGCGCGGACTGGACGACAAGGACCTCCACGCCCAACTCGCCAGCCACATCGTGCCGTTCGCCGAGAAGGCCTGGGCCGACCTGCAACACCCCGACGACGGCAACGTCCGCTTTGACCACGACCACTACCTGAAGATCTGGGCCCTCACCCAGCCGAAGATCGACGCGGATTTCCTGCTGCTGGACGAGGCCCAGGACACCAACCGCGTCGTCGAACAGATCTTCCTGGCCCAGCGCGGCCATGCCCAGCTGGTGATGGTCGGCGACTCCGCCCAGGCCATCTACCAGTGGCGCGGCGCCAAAGACGTCATGACGGGCTTCGACGGCACCCACCTTGCCCTCTCTCAGTCCTTCCGGTTCGGCCCCCACCTGGCCGCGGAGGCCAACCGCTGGCTGGCCATCGCCGAGGCCCCGATCCGGCTGACCGGCACCCAGGCGGTGCCCACCGAACTGGGCCCGCTCACCCGGCCCGACGCCGTGCTGTGCCGCACCAACGTCGGCGCCATGGCCCACGTCATGGACCTGCTGGCCGCCGGACACCGCGTGGGACTGGCCGGCGGAGGGGACAGCCTGCGCACTCTGGCACTGGCCGCCCGCGACCTCCAGGAGGGCCGCCGCACCCACCACCCCGAACTGGTGCTGTTCCCCTCCTGGGGCGAGTTGCAGGACTACGCCGCCCACGATCCGGCTGGGCGCGATCTGCTGCCGCTGGTCGACCTCGTCGACACCCACGGCACCGACGCCATCTTGGCCGCCCTCGCCCGCATGGTCCCCGAGCCGCAGGCGGAGGTGACCGTCTCCACCGCCCACAAGGCCAAGGGCCGTGAATGGCCCCGCGTGAAGATCGCTGACGACTTCACCCCGCCGAAGGACACCGAGGAGCACGACGACACCGGTCGCCCCGTACCCGGGCCGATCGACGACGGCGAAGCACGTCTTGCCTATGTGGCCGTCACCCGCACCCGCCAGCGGCTCGATCTCGGCGGCCTGTCCTGGATCCACGAGCATCCCGACGGCAACCCGCCGATGCCGCGGACCGCCCCGCAGCCGCCCCGTGATGACTGCACACATGCCCCCGCCACGAGACCTGGGGGCACCACGGATTCACGGGGCGCTCTCCAGCCGGCGCTCGGGGCGCATGCCGTCGACCATGCTCTGCCTGCCGCCCGGCACCGGGACCGCTAGGCAGTTTCGTTTGGATCAGTCGATCGATGGTCCGGACGGGCCGTTGACTGATGTGGGGTGACGCGAATCGAGCCGTTGCTCCCGGACCGGACACCGAAGCGTCGTGGCCGGTGGCCTGATCATCGGGCGGTGATCGACGCGATCGCGTTCAAGTTCCAGACCGGAACGCAGTGGGTGCACTGCCGGAGAAGTACGGCAACTGGCAGGGCTTCTACAACCGGCTGCGGATGTGGGCCGTCGACGGCACCTGGAAGCGGGTCTTCACCGTGCTGATGGCCCAGGCCGACGCAGATGAGGACCTGGCCTGGGCCGTGTCGGTGGACTCCACGATCGTGTGTGCTCACCAGCATGATGCCGGTGCCTGCAATAAGGGGCCCCGGCACGAGAACCGGCCGACCACTTCGCGTGCAGCTGCTCGAAGGTCAGCGCGCCCCGGCTCCGGAAGAACTACTCCAACTGTGAGGGCGATGGTTGTGTCGTTCCGGCCATCTGCGGGCAGGGTGCCTGTGCCGAAGTCACGCGGCGACGCGATGCAGTGCGAGCTTGGCCAGCATGACCTGGTTGGCTTCCCAGCCGTCGGGGAATTTGGCGGGCACGGACAAATGCACGGGGTCGGTCGAGGGATGGCTGTCCAGGAGGTCTGCGATTCCCTCGCGGGTGACGACGATGCATGCCTGCCGGTGGCGGGAGGCGAGGACACACAGTCGTCCGGCTTCCAGGTGGAAGGCTGTGGCGTCCCGGCGGCCGGACAGCGGGTGTACGACGATGACGACTTCGAACTCGCGGCCCTGCAGCCGGTTCGCGGTGTCAACCGCCACGCTTGGCGCGTTGGGGTTGCCTGTCCGGGCGAGCGCGGCCCGGACCAGGTCGGCCTGGTCGCGGTGGGCGACGCCGATGGCGATATCGCCGGCGTCCAAGGGTCGGCCGCCCTGGTGGCGTTCGCAGGTGGCGACTGCTCCGCGGCCCAGCAGCCGGCCGGCGAGGTCGGCGGCGGTCTGGAGGGTCTCGGTGTCGGTTCGCGCGACGTGGCGGCGGGGCAGTTCGTGCAGTGCCCAGCCGGTGGTGAAGGCCTGCGCGAGGGTTTCGTCCAGGTCGGGGCGGGCGAGTCCAGCGGTGCGGAACTCCAGGGCACGCGTGTCGTCGCCGGTTCCGGCGGTGAAGGGGGTGAACGGGTAGAACGCCTGGGCGATGGTGGGTGCGGCCGAGAGCGGCAGGCGCCAGGACACCGGCAGCCGGTGTACGGGGATGTTCTGGTTGTGCTGAAGCATTACGCTGACGCCGTTCTGCGTGGGGTCGTGCGGCAGCCCGATCCAGCGTTCGGCGCCGACGATCGTGAACGGGTCCAACTGTCCGGGGTCGCCGACGAACAGGCCCCGGTCGAAGCGTTCGACGATCTGCAGCAGCATGTCCGACCGCATCTGGTAGGCCTCGTCCAGGATTGCCCAGCCGAACGTGGCGTCGCGGACGGTGGCCCACTTGGCGGCGGTGGCGACGATGATCCGGCAGCCGGCCAGGTCGGCCAGGGTGCGGCCGACGGTGGTGTTCGTCAGGGTGCCCAGGACCGGCGGCGGGTTGTAGCCGGTGGCGCTCAGCCGTCCGACGGCGATGCCGGGGTGCTCCCTGGCCAGACGCACGACCAGGTCGTCGACCTGGTTGTTGGTCTGGGCGACGATGATCGGGCGCTCGCCGCCTTCGGTGAGTTCCTGGGCGGCGCGGACCACCAGGGTGCTTTTGCCGGCGCCCGGCGGGGAGTCGACGACCACGGCCCTGTGACGCCCGTCGGCCATGTCTGTGAGGATCGCCTCGGTGGCAGCGGCAGCGGCCGTTGCAGGGTCGGGTGCGGCTGGTTCGGGCGTCGTGCTGGTGTCAGTCCTCATTGCCCCACTCCTCTGCGGCGGCGTCCTCGGGTATGGCGGAGTCGATGCCGCTCTCGTCGGCGGCACTGTGTGTCCACGGGGTGGCATCGGAGGCCGGGAACTGCGGTGCCGGGCGCCACCCTGGGTCGGGCAGGTAGGCGACGCGTTGGCCCAGCTCCGGGACGGTGCCCTGCTTCGGGGCGCGGCCGCGTCCCATGCCGCCGGTGACCTCCACCGTGATACATGTGGCGTCGCCGTCGGTAAGGACAGAGACGATCATGGCTTTGTGTCCGGTCGGCATGCACGGGCTGATCAGCTTGGTGTCGGCGACCAGCCGCACGGGATCCTCGGTGCGGACGGTGACGCGAGGCCGCGGCACACGCCTGTTTTTGTCCGTGGTGACAACCCGGCCGGGGTCGGCCTCCACGACCGTCCCGGCGAACGCCTCCCCGGCGCTGCGCCGATCGGCCAGCACGAATCGATCGTCGAACGCCATGTCGGACTCGAATTCGGCCAGCGCGTGCTCCAGCCAGCCCAGCCGCCGGGCCGCACCGATCGCGTTGTCCCGTTTGCGCTGCGGAAGGCCGTCGGAGTCCCGGTAGTCGGAGTACTTCGTGAAGGCCTTGCAGTCGCCCTCGAAGCGCTTGGCGGTCCGCGGTGCCTCGGGCACGGAGCGCAGCAGTGATATGGCCTGCCACACCATGCGCCAGGTGGGCTGGATCTGTCCCGCGATCAGTTCCCGCAGTTCGGTCTCGGCGGCGGCTAGCGCGTGCGGGTCGTCGAGCGTGCGGGCCGTGTCGAACTTTCTGATCGCCGGGGCCAGGTCGCGGTTGTCGAACTCGGGGGAGGTCGACGGGCCCGCGGGCGGGCACACGTCCGGGTTCTCCGCATCGGCCATGGCCTGCTCGACGCTCAAGCCCGACGGGGGAGCGATCCAGGCCATCAGGGAGGCGAGGTTCTGGTCCTCGAGTGTGCTCTGGCCGGTCGCCCAGTGCTCGGTGAGCATTGCAGTGACGGGCAGCAGCATGGAGGTGCCGGCCTGCTCGGCCCTGTCGACCAGGAACGTCAGCCACATGCCGAACTCCGGTACGACGTCCGGCACCGCGTAGGGACCGGACGTCGCGCGGAAGCGGCACATGCGTCCCAGATCGGCCAGGGCTTTGACACCGCCGGTATTGGGTACCAGGATCTGAGGCACGTCGGTGTACCGGGAACGCTCACCTTCTCCGCGGCGGTCCTGGCGGAACGAATTGATGTAATCCATCACGATCCGGCCGAGGTCGGCCGCGAACGCGAACCGCTGGTCCCGGTTGCGGGGCTGCGCCACGACGAGCAGGGTCCCGTTTCTCTTGGCGGAGCCGACCATCGCGGCCAGGGGAGCCCCGGCCTCTCCGGCCATGGCCAGCGGGATGACCACCAGTGGCCGGCCCGAGAGGTGCCGGTGCCGGAACTCGGTCCGGGGCATCGCCTGCATCGTCTCCATCGCCTGCACGTGTGCCAGCGCCGACAGCGTGCTCATGCCGCACCCCCGAGGTCTTCCAGTTCTGCGCGCAGCCGTGCGGAGTGCCGTAGGGCCGCGGCTATCTCCACCTGGTCCTCACTCGGCTGCAGTTCTCCGCGCGCCAGTCCCATGACCATGGTCGTGGTGTCGATGCCGCCGAACTGCTCGCGCACTGCCGGCCCGAGGACATCCAGCGAGGCTTCCGCGCGGGCACGGGAGCGGCAGTAGAACGCCATCTCGCAGTGGTTCAGGCAGTCCGGGCGGTACGTCACGAGGACCTGATCGAGCGCGTCGGTCAGCTCCTCGGCCGGGCGCCTGGGCCGCTTCTCCTCCAGGTCGAGATCGAAGGTGAGGTCCTCGGGCAGCAGGTCCACCAGGTCCCCGATGCGCTCGATGCGGGACAGCTGACGGGTCAGAGCGGCCACCTGCTTGCGGGCGTCGACGAACGCCCCGGTCGGCCGGTTGGTGAAGTCCTTCGGCGCGACCAGCACGATCGTGTCGGACACGGCCTCCTCGCCGATACCGGCCCGCCCGAGCAGGTCGCGCAGCGCGATGATGTACGCGCATGCCTGCGTGGTCGCCGCCCGTACCTGCGTGGAGTCTGCCTGGTCGTCGATGATCGGGAAGCTCTTGATCTCCACGACGTGGAAGCGTCTGTCGATGCGGAGGGCGACCAGGTCCGGTTCCAGGTACACCTTGTGCCCGCCGATCAGCAGGCGCAGCATCGGGTGGTCGAACAAGGTGCCGTCGCCCTCGCCCCGGGCGGCCCGCAGCAGGACCTCTTCGGTGCGCTCGTGGCGCTGCTTGGAGCGGCCGTCGCCTCCGACGTCGTTCAGGTCCTCGTAGCCCACTTCCGGCAGTGTCAGCTCCAGGGTCTCGCGCAGGACGCGCAGGAGCTCCGCGCAGCCGTTGTCTTTCACCATCGCCTCGAAGGCGTTGCCGCGGGTGATGGCGAAGGAGGACTGGCCGAAGGACGGGGGATGGCCGACGTGTGTGGCGATCGCGGCCTTGTCGGAGCCGGAGGCGTCCAGCAGGGCCCGCAGCGTGCAGCGTGGGTTGTTCTCCAGGGCCGCCAGCGACCTGGCGTTGTAGTCCAGGCGCTTCGCGGATCCGCGCAGTGCGGCGAGGCGGTCGTCGACTGATGCTTTCACGGTCTCGTAGATCCTTGCGGGGGAGAAGGGGCTGCGGGGAGACGGGAGTCAGGCGCGGGCCGACCGCAGATGCGTGACGCCCCGAGGGGGCGCGCCGAACAGCTGTCCGTCGTCCCCGAGGGACTTACGGGCTCGCCGCGCGGCCGCCGTGCGGGTGGCGCGGTCGGTGTCCGTATGCACGTCCAGCTCGGCCCGGGCGGCGCCGATCACCTGCTGGGGATCCAGCGCGCCCTCGTGGCCGGAGGCGTTCCTCGGCATGGCGTCGGGGATGTTGACGGCGAAGCGCCACAGCAGCCGCAGGGCCTCCGGGCTGGGCCCGTCCGGTGTGGACTCGGCTGCGGTGTGCACCGCTTCGGCGATGCCGATCGCGCTGGTGAGGAAGTCCACGCGCGGTGACAGCGGGCCGATGATGCGCTTCTCCAGCGCCCAGGTGCTGATGGTGATCAGTGCCCGCACCGGTGTCAGCAGGTCGTGCGCCAGTGCCGGGCACAGGTAGTACGGCCGGGCGCCCGGACTGGAGCGGTAGGAACGCTCCTCGTCCCGGCGCAGGCTTGAGAGCTTGGACGCGGACAGCTCTCCCGGGAAGAACGCCTCGTGCACGCCGACGATCAGTTTGGGGGCTGCCGGGGCCCCGAGGAGCATCAGGGCGCGGTGGACGTGTTCGCGCGCCGGGAGCTGCGATCCCCGGGCGGCCGGGGCTGCTTCCGGCGCGGGGCGGGGCGGCGCGGCAGCCGGTTCGTCGGCGTCGATGAGGGCGTCCCAGGCCCGCTCGGCGCGGCGGAGCTGCGCCCGCAGCTCGCCGGCACGCTCGGTGTCACCGGCGGCGGCGGCGTCGCGGATCGCGCGGCGCAGGGTGCCGATGCTCTTCTCCAGGGCGTCCAGCGGATCACTCATGCCCCAGACGCTACCAGAGTTCCAGAGTTTTCCAGACTTCTTCCTGAGGTTGCGTGTACAGTCGGCGCCACCGAACCTCCGGCCGCGGCGGCGCACCCCCGCGCCGGCCTGCAGACCGTCCTCCTGGAGGCATCCCGTGACGGGACGCGTATTCCATACCTCCGACTGGCACCTGGGCCGCCAGATCGGCCGCCACCACCGACGCGACGGCGAGTTCGACGCCGTCCTGGACGAGATCGTCGAGATCGCCGACGACTTCGCCCCCGACCTGATCGTGCACAGCGGTGACCTGTTCGACGGCTCCCGGCCAAGCCTGGACGACATACGGCGCGCCGCGCAGGCGCTGCGCCGCCTCGGTGTGATCGCGCCCGTGGTCGTCGTCGCCGGCAACCACGACACCCCCTACGTCCTGGCGTTCCTGGAGTTCGTCCTGAACGACATGGGCACCCGCGAAGGAGACCAGGTCCGGGTGCGTTTTGCTACCGACGCCCGCCCCGACGGGCTGCTCGTCGCCGAATACCCCACCAAGGGCGGGGAGTTGACGCTGCGCATCGGCGCGCTGCCGTACCTGCACCCCAACCGGTTCACCTACGACTTCGCCGACCCCGCCCTGACCACCGCGACCTACGCCGAGCGGATGCGCACCGTCCAGGCCGACGTCTACCGCCGCCTGACCGTCGGCCGGGGTGCCCGGGACGTCCTGGTCTTCGCCGCCCACCTGTTTGTCGAAGGGGCCACCCCTTCTTACTCGGAGCGGCGTATCTCGCTGAGCGCCGAGTACGCGGCCGCAGCCGTGGACCTGCCCGACGTTGCCTACGGCGCCCTCGGCCACATCCACAAGCCGCAGCCCGTCGGCCGTGCCGGGTTCCCCGCCTACTACGCAGGCAGCCCGCTGCAGATGGACTTCGGCGAGAGCGGCGACACCAAGAGTGTCGTACTCGCTGAGGTCGGCCCGGGTGCCAACCCTCGCATCGAACTCGTACCGCTGACCTCCGGCCGTCGCCTGATCCGCCTGGAAGGCACTCTGGAGGAGATCGCGCAACGCGCCGGCCGCGTCGAAGACGCCTGGGTGAAAGCGGTGGTGAACGTCGAGGCCTCCAGTGCGTTCCTGCCGGAGACGCTCGCCAGGATGCTGCCGGAGGCGACGATCGTTGACATCGAGGAGCGCCGCCCCGGGGTAGCCGGCCGCGTGCTGGACCGGGAGGCCTCCACCGGGGAACTGCCCGACATCAAGGACCTGCTGCGCGACTACCTGCCCGGCCGCGGCACCACCGGGCCGGCCCTGGACCGCGCCATGGCCGCCTTCGCCCACCTGCAAGCCGAACCGGATCCCGAAGATCCCGCACCGTGCTGCGAGGAGACACTGCTGACCGCGGCCATCGCAGGCCGGCCCCTTGACAGCGTCGACCGCTCGGGCCTGTTGGCCGACGGCACAGGATCGGAGGCGGCGCGATGAGACCGCTGGTGCTTTCCCTCACCGGATTCCGCAGCTACCCCACCCCGGTCACCGTCGAGTTCACCGGCAGGAGCCTGGTCGCAGCCCTCGGCGATACGGGCGCCGGCAAGAGCAGCCTGCTGGACGCCATCGTCTTTGCCTTGTTCCGCAAGAGTTCCTGGGACGCCAAAGAACCCCGGCAGCTCATCGCGGACGGCGCGCAGGCCATGAGCGTCGAGCTCACCTTCCTGCACGACGGGCAGCGCTGGCACGTACACCGCACCATGCACGCCACCAACGCGAACGCAGGCCGGCACCACCTCAAAAACCTGGATACCGGCGAGGAGATCGACAACGCCAGCGCCGTCGACGCCCGCATCAGGGCGGTGCTGCAGATGAGCTACGACACGTTCCTGCGTGTCGGGCTGCTCCCTCAGGGCAAGTTCGACCAGCTCCTCACCGCCGTCCCCAGGGAGCGAAGCGAGCGGCTGCGAGAACTGTTCGGCGCCGAATCACTGGAGTCAGTCCAGCAGATGGCCGGCCGCCACTGCCTGACGCTCAAGGGTCTGCTGGGCGATGCGAGGGTCAAACGCGCCGTCATGCCGGAGGACCCCGAGCAGGCCGCGGCGGAAGCCGGCAAGGCCGCCGACGCAGCCGCAGCCCGTGCCGAACGCCTGAACACCGCCATCGACCGCATCACAGCGCTGCAGGAGGAAACCACCGCAGCGCGTGCCATCGCCGAAGCAGCCGCGACCGCCGCCCGGACCCTGTCCGCGCGCACGGTGACCGACGCCAATACCGTCCTTGACGAACTCGAGCCCGTAGCCGCCGCCATCGCCTCACGACGGGACGCTCTGGACCGGCGCGCCGCCCAGGCCGCGACCCGCGAAGGCGAACTGACCGCAGCGATCACGGCAGCCGACACAGGCGGAGAAGGCCGGGACGCCCTCGGCAAAGCCGCCGTGGTCCTGGAGACCCTCACGGAGCGCGCCGAGGAACACCGTGGCGAACGCGACCGGCTCGCCGCGCTCACCGAACAACTCGACAGCGAAAGCGCCGCTATCGTCGCAACCGAAGCGGAGCTGACCAAGCGCGCCGAACACGCCAAACCCCTGGCAGAGGCAGCCCGTGCCGCCGCGGAGGCGAGCCAAGAGATCCGCACGTGCGCCACCACTGTCCGTACCCTGATCACCGCTGCCATCTCGGCCGTCCGCCGCGTCGCCGACACCGCGAGCGATCAGGCCGCCGCAGTGGCCAAACACGACGTTGTCCACGAGGATGTCGGCCCGCTGGGAGCGGAATCAGCCACAGCCGAGAAAGACGTCACGAACGCCGAGACACATCTGGAGACGCTCCAGCTGCGGGACAAGGCCGCCGCGATCGCCGCCGAACTCCATCCCGGCGGCGACTGTCTCGTGTGCCGGCGGAAGCTTCCGGCCGACTTCGAACCCGCATCCGAGACCGGTACGGCCGAGCTGGCCGCCGCGAGAGAGCAGCTGCGCGAGACGAAGGCCTCACGTGACAAGGCTGCCGGCCGGCTAGCCGAAGCCCGCGCCGCCGTGACGGCGGCCGAGGAGGCCGTGTGCGAACGCGGGAGGGAGCATCAAAGCGCTCAGCACAAGGCACAAGAGGCCACAGCAAACGCAGTGCGCGCCTTCGCGGACCTCGCGGCCCTGGCCGCCGCAACCGAGGCAGACTTCGACGCCGAATCAGCTTCTGCGACGCTGACCGCGGCCGCAGCAGCCCTGGCCGAGCCGGCCGCCGACGCCGCACTGGAGCAATCCCCCGAGCGGTACACAGCGCCGATCGCCGACGCCGTCACCGCATGCGAACTGGCAGCCGCCGCGCACGCCGAGCGGCTGCAGAACGAAGCGCATGGCCGCACCGCCGTGATCGAAGCAGAATGCAAGGCGCTGGCAGGCCGGAGGAGTTCGCATCAGCGCGACCTCGATGCTGTCACGGCAGCCTCCGAGCGGCACACCCTGGCCGTGGCCCGGATGGCCGCCGAGGTCCGCGCCCTGCCTGTCCGCATCCAGGCGATGCTGCCGGGCGAAGCGATCGATGTGAGCGCAGATGACGTGGCCGCCGCGGCCGCTGCCGTCGCCGCCCGCCTGACTGAAGTCCAGGTGCTGTTCGATGAGAGGGAAACGCAACGGTCGCAGAAGAACGCGGTACTCGACCAGCAGCGCGCCCTCGACCAGGAGACCCGCACCGCCGTGGAACGGCCGCTGAACGAGCTGCGCGGCGCCCTGGACGTGTGGGCTCAGGCCGTCACTCAGGCGATCACGCATCTCGGCGCCGCCGACCCGTATCAGGTGCCGCAAGCCCCCGCCGAGCCGGGGATCACCGAGATCCGCCAGTACACCGCCGACCTGTCGAAGACCGCCTCGAGGCTGGGCGACCAGCTCGCCGAAGTGTCCGCCGCCGGCGCGGCCCGCGCTGCCGCCGCGCTGACCGGGCTCGGCGAGCACGCTGCCGCGCTCGCCGATGTCGACGGCTTCGATCCCGCGGCCGACCTGACGGCACCGCAGGTGCTGCACCCTCTCGTCGCCGCGGCTGCGACAGCAGCCAAAGAGGTCGAGGACCAGCACAGGAAGCAGCGTGAGGCACAGGTCCTGATCAAGCCAGCCGCTGACCTGGACTTTGCGATAGCCGCCGGCCAGGCCCGCTATGAGGCGCTGGACGTGCTGCGCCGCGAACTGGTCGACGCCAAGTTCCTCGGTCACCTCACCACGCTGCGCACTCGTGCGCTGCTCGGCGTCGCCAGCGACCTGCTCGGGCAGATGACCGACATGCGATTCGGCTTCGCCGACAGCTTCGACATCGTCAGCCGCAGCTCCGGAGTCGTCCACCAGCCGAACCGGCTGTCCGGCGGGGAGAAGTTCCTGGCGTCGCTCGCCCTGGCGCTGGCGCTTGCCGAAGTGCACGCCCGCAGCGGGCCGAGTCTCGGCTCGCTGTTCCTCGACGAAGGCTTCGCAGCCCTCGACACCACCGCACTGGACTCGGCCCTGGAGGTGCTGCGCGCCCAGGCCGGCGGCGACCGCCTCGTCATGGTGATCAGTCATCTGCACGCCGTCGCCGAGGCCTTTGATGACGTGCTGTGGGTGCGGCGGAACGCTGCTGGATCCTCCGCGCGCTGGCTGACACCGGACCAACGTGACGAGCTGGTGCAGGCAGATCTGGCCAGCGGCCTGCAGAAACTGGCCCAGTAGTGGTTTCGACGGGCCCGGCCAATCCGATAGTTACATACGTTCGCACTCCAGCCCGGCGATACCGAACGGCACCCTTCACCCTGATCATTGCGACTGCGCTGGACGGGGTGGGAAGGAAACTGCATGTCTGAAGCGTGGATCCGCGGCCGCGACACGCTGGGTCTGGCCACACGGGTGAAGGCACTCGCGGTCGCCGATCCGGTCCTCGACCTGGAACGCCGCAAGCCCTTGCTTACCTCCCGAGACTGGAGCGGCTATCAGATGGAGGAACTGGCGCTCACCGCCATCGACACCGTCACGCTGAAGATGGACTTCGAGGACGGTGCGCGTCACGAGGACGTCGTGGGCGCGGTGGCGCGCGTCGCAGGACTTCAGATACCGGACCGCGACAACGACGAACACGCCGACGTGGCCCGCTGGGTCCTCGACAGCCTGCTGAACGTCGGGACAGTCGACCGCGACTTCAGCCACGTCTACGGCATCGCCTCAGACGGTACGTACGCCTCGCACCGCTTCTCCTTCAAGTTGCTGCGTGAAGTCGCCGGACACGATGGACGGCCACGGCTTCGTGCCTCCAACGAGGCGATCGCGGTGCTGGTCGGCGCGGTGGACATCGACATCGCTTCCGAACAGGTCGCCGCCGACGCCAAGCTGGAAGCCCTGGTGAGACGTGGGCGGCTGACCGACGCCTATCGCGCTGCGGAGATGGCGCTGCGCCGTACCGTGCAGTACGCCGAGTACATCCGCACACGGCTGGAGGGGATGCGCCGGGATATCCGCTCGGTGGACTGGGACCGTGACGTGCAGCGCCTGCAGACCGAAGCGCTGGAACACATCGAGGACCGCATCAGCGCCGAGAGCACCATCAAGGACAACCTGGTCCGGATGATGGAGAACAGTACCGAGGACGCCACTCCGGCCCAGGCCGCCGAGTTGATTGCGATCCTCGAGGAATGCCTGCGCAGGCACGCGGCACTGCAGGCCAACCTGCAGGAGGTCGGCGACCGGTTCCGGGCCGAGCAGGAACGCCAGACTTTCGTGCCGCCCCCGAGCCGGTCCTACGTCGACCTCGAGCACCAGCTGCTGGAGCCGGCCTTGGAGCTGCCGATACGGCAGGCAAATCCGCTGCTGGACGGGTTCGTTACAGCGGCGACGCCGCCCCGCCGTCCCGCGATCGTCTACCTCCCCGACCTGATCACCGGCCTGATGACGCTGCCGGCCGAGCACGACGGCGACGACAGTCTGATCATCGACCCCGAGTTCGGTGAGGTCGAAGACGTCTCGGCGTTCTGCGACGAGCAGTACACGGCCGTCGGCTCGCTGCTGGAGCGTGCCGACACCGACGGCGTCCGCCTATCCGAGCTTTTGCACGCAGCACGCCGTCACAGCGCGAAGGCTGCTCGGGACAACCTCGATCACCTGCTCGCCCTGCACGTGCTGGGACTGTTCGGAGCGCCACGCCACGACCCCGAGCACGGCACGATGCTGGCCGCACTGGCAGACGACAGCGAGTTGGACGACGAGGTGTTCGCCGGAAACGACCTGCTGGTATTTCGCGGGCCGGCCACCGCTGCCCCATCGACCGAGAACGCCTGAAGGAGGCCGCGGCGTGCACGACATCAATGACATGGCCGCAGTGAGCCGGCTGCTTGCATTCGGCTTCCAGGCGGGGCTGACGCCCCGACGCAACGCCGAGTACGCCACGCTTGTGGGCCGCTGCCGTACCGATCCGGCGTTCGCGCAGCTGCTGCACGCCGCCGCGCGCGGTTTCGACCTGACGGTCATCGCGGTCGACCCGCGGGCCGGGCTGGTGCTCGGAGCGACCGCCGAAACACAGTTCGCGGTCAGCGTCGCCGACCACATCAGCAAGCCCGCCGACCGGCCGATCGCGGCGCTGGCCCACCTGGCCATAGCCGCCCTCGCCTACTACCGGCCCGAAGACCTCGACGACGAAACCCACATCGGCCGCGTCACGGTCCGCCACGTCGACGCGATGGTCGAGCAGGCTGCCAAGGAGCTGGAACGCCGGGCCGCCGACACCGGCACGGACGATGGGGTTCCGGTCGACCACCCGGACCTCATCCAGCTGTGGCGCTACTACCAGCGGCGCAACCCGGTGGCCTTCACTGAGGACGACCGAGCCCACTCCAAGAGCCGGCACGCGATCATCAAGCGGGTCGCCGAGTACCTCGCGGACCACGGGATGCTGCGGCGCGCGGGCAGGGAGAACGGCGGCACCTATACCACCACGGCCCGGTACCAGATCCAGGTGCGGGAGTTGGCCGGACAGCAGATGCTCGGCGAGCTGGCCGCGCTCGGGGTCACGGTGGGTTTGGACGGCAAGCCCTCGTTCAGTAGCTGTTGTCGTTCCGATCTTGAGCGGTGTCCGTCGAACGGGAGTCTCGATTGGGTGGTCGTGGGGTGTTCGGT
>NZ_JAPWHT010000329.1:0-11721 GCF_027270795.1 Streptomyces sp. ActVer | reverse complement strand
CGGGGCGTGGCTGCTCAGCCGCCTTGGCTCCGGCCGCGGGCTCGGACGAGCCGTTCTTCGCGGGCGCGCTCGCGGGCGCTGCGGGCGTGCCTGCGGGCGCCGCGGACTTCTCGGGCTTGGCGGCGGTGAGTGGCTGGGCCTCGTCTGGCAAGAGGACTCCTCGTGCGCGATCCGGGTCCCCGGTCAGGCTCCGGAGACCCCATGGTAGCGATCCTGGGCTCCGGACTCGCCTTCGGCCGGTGAGACCGCCTTCTACCGGAGAAACGCGAGAGGCGGGCACCGGATTCCTCCGGGCCCGCCTCCGCGGTGTCCTACAGGCGCCCAGGACGTGTCGTACGGGCGCCCCAGGGGTTGCTCAGACCTTGAGCAGCGCCTCCAGCGGGGCTCCGTCCAGGGCCGGCTCCAGCCGGGCGCGGCCGCCCAGGAAACCGAGCTCCATGAGAACGGCGACGCCGGCGACCCGGGCACCGGCCCGGCGGATCAGCCGGAGCGAGGCCTCGGCGGTGCCACCGGTGGCGAGGACGTCGTCGATGACCATCACGCGGTCGTCCGCGCTCAGGTCCTCGGCGTGCACCTCGATCTCGGCGGAGCCGTACTCCAGGTCGTACGTCTGGCCGAGCGTCGCTCCGGGGAGCTTGCCCGCCTTGCGTACGGGGATGAAGCCGAGCCCTGCGCGGACCGCGACGGGTGCGCCCAGGATGAAGCCGCGGGCCTCCAGGCCGACGATCTTCGTGGCGCCGCTGCGGACGCTGATCTCGGCCAGCGCGTCGGTGAGCGCCGTGAACGCCGCCGGGTCCGCCAGGAGCGGGGTGATGTCCTTGAACATCACTCCCGGCTCCGGGTAGTCCGCGACGTCACGGATACGGCTGAGCAGCAGCTCTTCGATACCGGTCATCGGCGCTTCCCCGACGGCCGGCCGCGCCCCCTGCCGCGCGACGACGGCTGGGCACGCTGGGCGCGCGGTCCGACGACCGCGGGCGTCGCGTCCTCCGGCTCGTCCTCGTCGTAGCGCTCGTCGACGACCGGGGCCTCCAGGGACTCGCCCTTCGCGGCGGCCGCGGCCCGCTTGGCGAGCACGCGCTTCCGCAGGGCCTTCATCTGCGGCTCGCGCTCCTTGAGGTCGGCGACGAGCGGCGTGGCGATGAAGATCGAGGAGTACGCACCGGCCGCGAGGCCGACGAACAGCGACAGCGAGATGTCGTTGAGCATGCCCGCGCCGAGCACACCGCCACCGATGAACAGCAGACCGGCGACCGGGAGCAGCGCGACCACCGTGGTGTTGATGGAACGCACCAGGGTGCCGTTGATCGAGCGGTCCGCGATCTCGCTGTAGGTCCAGCGGGTCTGTTTGGTGATGTCCTTGGTCTGCTCCTTGAGACTGTCGAAGACGACGACGGTGTCGTAGAGCGAGTAACCGAGGATCGTGAGCAGACCGATCACCGTACCGGGGGTGACCTCGAAGCCGACCAGGGCGTAGATGCCGACGGTGATGGTGATGTCGTGGATGAGCGCCACGAGCGCGGCCGCCGCCATCCGCCACTCGAAGGCGATCGCCAGATAGATCACCACCAGGACCATGAAGATCGCCAGGCCCTGCCAGGCCTTGTTGGCGACCTGATCACCCCAGCTGGGGCCGACCAGGTCGGCGTTGATCTTCTCCGCGTCGACCTTCAGGTCCTTGGCGAGCTCCTGCTTGATCTGGTCGGACTTGCCGGTGTCGATGCCGGCGATCTGGATGCGCAGTCCGCCGTTGCCGAGCTTCTGGACGATCGCGTCGTGGCCGGAAGCCTCTTCCGCGTACGTCTCGGCCTGGCTCACCGAGATGCTGGTCTTCTCGGTGGTGAAGACGGCGCCGCCCTGGAACTCGATGCCCATGTTCAAGCCGCGCACCGCCAGGCCGACGATGGCCGTGATGGTGATCAGGATGGAGATGCCGTACCAGAGCTTGCGCTTGCCGACGAAGTCGTAGCCGATCTCGCCGCGGTGGAGCCGGGCGCCGAGGGTGCCGAGTTTCGACATCTCAGGCCTCCTTCGTGTCGACGGGAGCGGACACGCGACGGGTACGGCGCAGCGGCGGCTGGACGCCCAGTCGCTTCGGGTCGAGGCCGGACCAGCTGTGGCCCTCCGCGAAGAACTTCTTGCGGGCGAGGATCGTCATCAGCGGCTTGGTGAAGAAGAAGACGACGACCACGTCGAGCAGAGTGGTCAGTCCGAGCGTGAACGCGAAGCCCTGGACCTTGCCGACCGTGACGACGAAGAGCACGGCCGCGGCGAGGAACGACACGAAGTCGGAGACGAGGATGGTGCGCCGGGCGCGCGGCCAGCCGCGCTCGACCGCGGGCCGCAGCGTACGGCCCTCACGGATCTCGTCACGGATGCGTTCGAAGAACACGATGAACGAGTCCGCCGTGATGCCGATGGCCACGATGGCGCCGCAGACCGCCGGCAGGTTCAGGGCGAAGCCGATGGCCGGGCCGAGCAGCGACATGATCACGTAGGTCATGACCGCGGAGACCAGCAGCGACGCGATGGCGATGAGCGACAGACCCCGGTAGTAGGCCACCAGGTAGATGATGACCAGCGCCAGACCGATGGCGCCGGCGATCAGACCGGCCTCCAGCTGCTCGCCGCCGAGCGCGGCGGTGACGGTGGTGACGCTCGCCTCCGTGAAGGTGAGCGGCAGCGCGCCGTACGACAGCATGTTGGCCAGGTCCTCGGCCTCCTGCTGCTTGAAGCTGCCGGAGATCTCCGCGCTGCCGCCGGTCAGCGCCTGGCTGACGAACGGGTCGGAGACGACCTCACCGTCGAGGACGATGGCGAACTGGTTCTGCGGGGACTGGTTCTGCGCCAGCTTGCCCGTGATGCTCGCGAACTTCTTGGCTCCCTTGGACGTGAAGTCCATGGTGACCTTCCAGCCCGCGGCACCCTGGGTGTCGAACAGGGCCGAGGCCTTGTCGACGTCGGTGCCCTCGACCTCGGCCGGGCCGAGGATGTACTTCTGCCACTGGCCCTGGGAGTTCTGACCACAGGCGACGGTCGGGTCGGAGGCCTTGACGCCGTCACCGGCCTTCGCGCGGACCGTCTTCTTGGAGCAGTCGAGCGCGGTGTACTGCGCCTGGAGCTTGGCGGTCGCCGGGTCGGTGCTCGCGGACGGCGAGGCGGACGGGCTGGACGAGGCGGAACCGCTCCCGGACGGGGTGGGGTCGGCCTTCAGCGCGTCGGTGACCGCGCGGCCCTGCGTGCTGGAGGTTGCCGAGGGGGTCGTGGACGAGGACGAGGTGGCCTTGTCGGTGGCCTTGTCCTTGTCGGTGGCCTTGTCCTTGTCGCTGTCCTTGTCCGAACCCGTGGAGGCGCTGCTGGAGGCGCTCGGCGAGGGGCTGGCCGCCGGGTCCCCACCGGAGACCTCGGTGGTCAGGACGGGACGGAAGTAGAGCTTGGCGGTGGTGCCGACCTGTTCCCGGGCCTGCTCGGAGTTGGTGCCCTTGGGGATGTTGACGATGATGTTGCTGTCGCCCTGGGTCTGCACCTCCGCCTCGGTGACGCCCAGACCGTTGACACGGCGGTTCATGATGTCGACCGCGGTGTTCATGTTGGTCGGGTTGATCGCGTTCTTCTGGCCCGGCTCGTTCTTCGCCTGGAGCGTGATGCTCGTACCGCCGGCGAGGTCGATGCCGAGGCGCGGCGTCGTGTGTCCGGAGGCGAACATGCCGCCGGTGAGCGCCACGATGGCGATCAGGATCAGGGCCAAGGTGCGCCCCGGCCTGCCCTGGGTGCCCTGTCGGCCCTTCTTAGGTGCTGCCACCTTCTCGTTCTCCCTCTTCGTCCGCCCGGTTACCGAAGTACCTGCGCGGACGGGCATGAATGGTGTCGAGATTCCGTGCGAAGCCACACGTCCCGGGGACCGCGGCGCGCGAGCGGCGCACTCCGCGGTCCCCGGTCGTGACTACTTCGCGTCGGACTCGCCGTCGGACTTCTTCAGGTCAGCCTGATCGGCCTTCTTCGGCTCCGCGTCGGCGGACTCGTCGGACTCGTCGGCGGGCGTGTCCGCCGCGTCCTTCTTGCCGAGGTCGATGGGCTTGTCGTCGGAATCGTCGGCGGGCTCGTCGGTCTCGGTGAGGGAGGAGGCGTCGTCCGGAACGACCGCTTCGTCGTCCTTCAGGTCGTGCTCGATGCCGTGAACAAGGCGGTTGTACTCGTCGTCGCTGAGGACCGCGCCGATCGCGTTCTTCGCGAAGAGCAGGTCGACGCCCGGGCCTGCGTCAAGGAGGACCGTGTCCTCGTTGACCTCCTTCACCGTTGCGTACATGCCACCGATCGTGCGGACGCCGGAGCCGGGCTGCATGTCGTTGCGCATCTGCGCAGCCGCATTCTGCTTCTTCTTGGCCGACCGGGTCATCAGGAACATGGCCCCGATGAGCACGATGAACGGGAGGAGGGTCACGAGACTCACGGGACGGAACTTCCTTCATTCGACCGCGATGGTGAGCGGCCTGATGGATGGGGGTATGTACGCCGCCGACAAAGGCGGCATCGGCGGAGTCTAAGCGAGTCCGCCGTCAAGGAACAACGCTCAGCATGGCACCGGGGTTCCTGACCTCGCGAGCCCCCTCGCCGTCACGCCCCGAACAGGTCCTGTTGTCCGTTTCCACCGGTTGACGGCCGGGGCGGGGTGAGGCCGAAATGGGCCCATGCCGCCGGTGTGGCCACCCGCCCGCGGGGCGTACGGGCCAGTAGCCCCTCGCGGACGAGGAAGGGCTCGGCGACCTCCTCCACGGTCTCGCGCTCCTCCCCCACGGCGACGGCGAGCGTCGACAGACCGACCGGGCCGCCGCCGAAGAGCTTGATCAGCGCTTCGAGGACACCCCGGTCCAGGCGGTCGAGACCTCGGCTGTCCACTTCGTACACGGCGAGGGCGGCGCCGGCGATCTCGCGCGTGACGAAGCCGTCGGCCTTGACCTGGGCGTAGTCGCGGACGCGGCGCAGGAGCCGGTTGGCGATACGGGGTGTGCCACGGGAGCGGCCCGCGATCTCGGCGGCTCCCGCGGGGTCGATCTCGACGTCCAGCAGGTTCGCCGAGCGGTGGATGACGCGCTCCAGCTCGGCGGGCTCGTAGAACTCCATGTGGGCGGTGAAGCCGAAGCGGTCCCGCAGCGGGGGCGGCAGCAGGCCCGCGCGCGTGGTGGCGCCGACGAGCGTGAAGGGCGGCAGTTCGAGCGGAATGGCGGTGGCGCCCGGCCCCTTGCCGACGATCACGTCGACGCGGAAGTCCTCCATCGCCATGTAGAGCATCTCCTCGGCGGGCCGCGACATGCGGTGGATCTCGTCGAGGAAGAGGACCTCGCCCTCCTGGAGGGAGGAGAGGATCGCGGCGAGGTCGCCCGCGTGCTGGATGGCGGGGCCGCTGGTGATGCGGATGGGGGCTTCCATCTCGGCGGCGATGATCATCGAGAGGGTGGTCTTGCCGAGACCGGGGGCGCCGGAGAGCAGGACGTGGTCGGCCGTCGCGCCACGCGCGCGTGCGGCCCGAAGAACGAGGTCGAGCTGCTCACGGACCTTCTCCTGGCCGATGAACTCGTCGAGGTCCTTGGGGCGCAGAGCAGCCTCGACGGCCTGCTCCTCATGATCGGCGGACGCACCGACGAGCCGCTCGGCGGTGTCGTCGTCGGCCGTGTCGTCCCAGTTCATTGGTGTGCCTCGCGGTGTGATGGGTCGGGGTCGTACGGGCATGGGGTGGGGCGCGCCCCGTAAGGGGCGCGGGGAACTGCGCGATCAGCCACAACGGACCCGCAGGTTCATCACCGACGCCTCCGGCGGAGCGCTCAGCGCGCTCTGTTGAGGGTCTGAAGGGCGGCCTTGAGCAACTGCCCCACCTGGGGCGCCCCGTCGGCCGCCTCCGCCTGCGGCGCCACCGCGGAGACCGCCTCGTCGGCCTCACGGGTCGCGTACCCGAGGCCGATGAGCGCGGCGTGCAGCTGCTCGCGCCAGCCGGCCGTGACGGGTGTGCCGATGGCCCGTCCCCCGGTGCCGAGGGGCTCGCCGAGGCGGTCCTTGAGCTCCAGGAGGAGCTTCTGGGCGCCCTTCTTGCCGATGCCCGGAACGGCGGTGAGGGTCTTCTCGTCGCCGGTGGACACCGCGCGGCGCAGGGCGTCGGGGCTGTGGACCGCGAGCATGGCCTGGGCCAGACGCGGGCCGACCCCGCTCGCGGTCTGCAGCAGCTCGAAGGTCTGCCGCTCGTCGTCGTCCGCGAAGCCGTACAGCGTCAGCGAGTCCTCCCGTACGACGAGGGAGGTGGCGAGTTTGGTCGGCCGGCCCATGCGGAGTCCGGAGAGCGTGTTCGGCGTGCACTGGACCGCGATGCCGATGCCGCCCACCTCGACCACCGCGGAGTCGGGCGCGAGGGCGGCGACGGGGCCGCTGACGAAGGCGATCATGCGGTACGGCCTTTCGGTGCTCGTTGCGATGCGTGGTTCGGTGCTTGCCGCGATGCGGCTTTCGACGCGTGCAGGGCGGCGGCCTGCTGGAGCCGGTTCTGCGCGACGGCCTGCTGCAGGCGGTTCTGGGCGGGCGCGCGCCAGATGTGGCAGATCGCGAGGGCGAGGGCGTCCGCCGCGTCGGCGGGCTTCGGGGGCGCGTCGAGCCGGAGCAGCCTGGCGACCATGGCACCGACCTGGGCCTTGTCGGCGCGGCCGTTGCCGGTGACGGAGGCCTTGACCTCGCTCGGCGTGTGCAGGGCCACGGGAATCCCGCGCCGGGCCGCGCACAGCATGGCGACCGCGCTGGCCTGGGCCGTGCCCATCACCGTACGGACGTTGTGCTGGCTGAACACCCGCTCCACCGCGACGAACTCGGGCCGGTGCTCGTCGAGCCACTGCTCGATGCCCTGCTCGATGGCGACGAGGCGCTGCCCCAACTCCGCGTCGGCGGGCGTCCGTACGACACCGACGCCGTGCATGGCCAGGGGCCGGCCGGCGACGCCTTCGACCACACCGACACCACACCGGGTCAGTCCGGGGTCAACACCCAGTACCCGCACCCGCCCCCTCCTTCGATCTCCCCCAGCTACCGCTGGGAGGTGCCCCCAGTTTGTGCAGGCTATCGGGTGCCACCGACATCGCTTGCCAGCGACGCCCGACAAAGCGACGGGCCGACGGAGTGTGTCCCGTCGGCCCGTTGAACCCGTGCGGCTCGTGGCGGCGCTACGCGTCCACCTTCTCCATGACCTCGTCGCTCACGTCGAAGTTGGCGAAGACGTTCTGCACGTCGTCGCTGTCCTCGAGGGCGTCGATGAGCTTGAAGATCTTCCTGGCGCCCTCCTCGTCCAGCTCGACCTGCATGGTCGGGACGAAGTTGGCGTCGGCGGAGTCGTAGTCGATCCCGGCGTCCTGGAGGGCGGTGCGCACCGCGACCAGGTCGGTGGCCTCGGAGATGACCTCGAAGGACTCGCCCAGGTCGTTGACCTCCTCGGCGCCGGCGTCGAGCACGGCACCCAGGACGTCGTCCTCGCCCAGCTCGCCCTTGGGGACGATCACGACGCCCTTGCGGTTGAAGAGGTACGAGACGGAGCCCGGGTCGGCCATGTTGCCGCCGTTGCGGGTCATGGCGACGCGTACGTCCGAGGCGGCGCGGTTGCGGTTGTCGGTGAGGCACTCGATGAGCACCGCGACACCGTTCGGTCCGTAGCCCTCGTACATGATCGTCTCGTAGTCGGCGCCACCGGCTTCGAGACCGGCGCCGCGCTTGACCGCGGAGTCGATGTTCTTGTTCGGGACCGAGCTCTTCTTGGCCTTCTGGATGGCGTCGAAGAGCGTGGGGTTACCGGCGGGGTCGGCACCGCCGGTACGGGCCGCGACCTCGATGTTCTTGATCATCTTCGCGAAGAGCTTGCCGCGCTTGGCGTCGATCACGGCCTTCTTGTGCTTCGTCGTAGCCCATTTAGAGTGGCCGGACATCTGCCTGTCTCCTTCGCGTAACCCAACTCTTTACGAACCCCAGGAATCCTACTAGGACCCCGGAGCCAGGTTCGCGCGCACCATCTGGACGAACAGGCCGTGCACGCGGTGGTCGCCGGTCAGTTCCGGGTGGAACGACGTGGCGAGCGCGTTGCCCTGACGTACGGCGACGATGTGGCCGTCGTGCTCGGCCAGCACCTCTGCCTCGGCACCCACGGACTCGACCCAGGGAGCGCGGATGAAGACGCCCTCCACAGGATCGCCCTCCACGCCCTTCACGTCGACCGTCGCCTCGAAGGATTCGTTCTGCCGTCCGAAGGCGTTGCGGCGCACGATCATGTCGATGCCGCCGATGGTCTCCTGGCCCGAGCGCGGGTCGAGGATCTTGTCGGCGAGCATGATCATGCCCGCGCAGGTGCCGTAGACCGGCATTCCGGCCCGCACGCGCGCGCGGAGGGGTTCCATCAGGCCGAAGAGGACGGCCAGTTTGGAGATGGTGGTGGACTCACCGCCGGGGATGACGAGTCCGTCGACCTCGGCGAGTTCCTCGGGGCGCCGGACCGCCCTGCCCACGGCGTCCGCCGCGGCCAGGGCGACCAGGTGCTCCCGTACGTCGCCCTGGAGAGCCAGGACACCTACGACAGGTACATCGGTCATGGGTGGTTACCAGCCGCGGTTCGCGTAGCGCTCGGCCTCGGGGAGGGTGTCGCAGTTGATGCCGACCATGGCCTCGCCGAGGTTGCGGGACGCCTCCGCGATGATCTTCGGGTCGTCGTAGAAGGTGGTCGCCTTCACGATGGCCGCGGCGCGCTTGGCCGGGTCGCCGGACTTGAAGATGCCGGAACCGACGAAGACACCCTCGGCGCCGAGCTGGCGCATGAGCGCGGCGTCGGCCGGGGTGGCCACGCCACCGGCGGAGAACAGCACGACCGGGAGCTTGCCGAGCTCGGCGACCTCCTTGACGATCTCGTACGGGGCGCGCAGTTCCTTGGCGGCTGCGTACAGCTCGTTGTTGTCGTAGCCGCGCAGCTTGGCGATCTCGTTCTTGATCTGGCGCAGGTGGCGGACGGCCTCGACGACGTTGCCGGTGCCGGCCTCGCCCTTGGAGCGGATCATGGCGGCGCCCTCGGCTATGCGGCGCAGGGCCTCGCCCAGGTTGGTGGCGCCACAGACGAAGGGGGTCGTGAAGGCCCACTTGTCGGAGTGGTTGACCTCGTCGGCGGGGGTGAGGACCTCGGACTCGTCGATGTAGTCGACGCCGAGGGACTGCAGGACCTGGGCCTCGACGAAGTGGCCGATGCGCGACTTGGCCATCACCGGGATGGAGACGGCCTCGATGATGCCCTTGATCATGTCGGGGTCGGACATGCGCGCCACGCCGCCGTCCTTGCGGATGTCGGCGGGCACGCGCTCCAGGGCCATGACGGCCACGGCGCCCGCGTCCTCGGCGATCTTCGCCTGCTCCGGCGTGACGACGTCCATGATCACGCCGCCCTTGAGCTGCTCGGCCATGCCGCGCTTCACGCGCGCGGTGCCGGTGGCAGGGGTGTCGGTGGGCTGGGCGGGAGTGGAGAGCGTGCTGGACAAGGGTTGACCTCACTCGGTGAAAGAGGGCTTCTGCAAACACCGAGGAAACGCTTGAGGACCAGTCCACTGCAAGGGCCAATGGGGAGGCGGTGGCTCATTTTACGGGCCTCCGGGCGCGTTTCCCGTGGTCAGGCCGGGCGGTCGGGGCTGTGACCAGGGACGTCGGGTGCTGTGGCCGACGGCGTCGGATCCTGTGCCCGGAAGCCCTTTTCGGGGTCCACGCGCGCGTGGACTACGTTCCCGGGCGGTCCGCGAGGGCGACCGGAGCCTCGTCGTCCATCTCGAAGGCCAGCGGGAACGGCGCGTGGCCGGCCAGCCGGAACCAGCGCACCTTGCGGTGGCGGCGCAGGGCGCGGGCCGCCCGTACGGCGTCGTTGTGGAAGCGCCGGGCCATGGGAACCCGGCGGACGGCCTGGGCGAGTTCGCGCGCCGCGTCCTCGCCGCCGGGGACCGCCTGCACCGCCTGGACCTGCTGGACCTCTCCGAAGACGGCCCGCAGCGCCTGGCTGAGGTCGCTCTCGGCGACCTCCCTGTTGTCCTCCTCGGCCTGGCGGGCCGCGTGCGCCGCTTCGTAGAGCACGATCGAGGCGGCCGGATCGAGTACTCCGGAGGTGGCCAGTTCCTGTGCCACCGACGCCCTCCGGAGCAACTGCGCGTCGAGCGCGGCCCGCGCCGCGTCGATCCGCGAGTGCAACCGGTCGAGCCGGCCCGCGGTCCAGCTCAGGTAGAGGCCGATCGCCACGAGGGCGACCACGATCCAGATCAGTGTGGAGGTCACGGGCGCACACGCTACCGGTGCGCCCCGGGCCGCCCGCCCCGGCATCGGCCCACTCGACGATCAGGGGCCCAACTGCCCGAAGGCGGTACCCGGGTGCCGCCGTGGGCGTCAGGCGTCCAGCTGTCCGGACGCCCCGGCCGCCGGGCCGACCTCGTGTGCGGCGCTCACGACCGTGAACCGCATGGAGCAGATGTCTTCCGGCACGGCCTCGACCCGGCACCCGAGCCGCTGCTCGATGATCCGCGCCACCGCGAAGAGCCGGATGCGCTCCTCCGGGGTGTGCGCGGGGAAGACCGCCCAGCCCTGGCGGGCCAGCTGAGCGCCGATCTCGGTGGCGAAGACCGAGCGGCTGCGCGACTCCTCCTCGGCCGTCAGAGGAGTCCTGGCGCCCTCCTGGGGCACCTCCTGGACGTCACGTACGTCCCGCCGGGCATCACGTGCCTCCCGCTCCATGTGCGGCCCTCCCGCTCAGTCCCGTACCAGGCCGAGTCGGGCCAGCAGGCCGCCCGGCTCGTGCGGCTCGTCGGCGGCGACCGCGGCGGCGCCGTCGGTGACGGTCTCGTAGACGGACAGGATGTCCGCGCCGACCGTCGACCAGTCGAAGCGCCGCACGTGCGCGCTCCCCCGCTCGCGCAGTTCCGCGCGACGCGCGGGGTCGCCGAGCAGCCGTACCGCCGAGGCGGCCAGCGCGTCGGCGTCCTCGTTGGCGAACAGTTCGCCCGCCGCGCCCTGGTCGAGGACCTGCGCGAACGCGTCGAGGTCGGAAGCAAGCACGGGCGCGCCCGCCGACATGGCCTCGACGAGGATGATCCCGAAGCTCTCGCCCCCGGTGTTGGGCGCGACGTACAGGTCGACACTGCGCAGGAACCGCGCCTTGTCCTCGTCGCTCACCATGCCGAGGAACTCGACGCGCGAGCGAAGCTCCGCGGGGAGCTTCTCGACGGCCTCCTCCTCGTCACCTCGCCCGGCGACCAGGAGCCGCGTCCCCGGCCGCTCGGCGAGGATCTTCGGCAGCGCCTTCATGAGGACCGGCAGGCCCTTCCGGGGCTCGTCGATACGCCCTATGAAGCCGATCGTCCCGCCCTGCCACTCGGCCTTGGGCTCCGCCTTCGCGAAGAAGTCCACGTCGACGCCGTTCGGGATGACGACGGCGTCCCCGCCCAGGTGCTCGACGAGGGTGCGCCGCGCGTACTCGCTCACCGCGATGCGCGCGCTGATCTTCTCCAGGGCGGGCTGCAGGATCGGGTACGCGGCGATCATCGCCCGGGACCGCGGGTTCGACGTGTGGAAGGTGGCGACGATCGGCCCCTGCGCGGCCCAGCAGGAGAGCAGGCCGAGGGACGGCGAGGCCGGCTCGTGGATGTGGATCACGTCGAACGTGCCGTCGTGCAGCCAGCGCCGCACCCG
>NZ_JAPWHT010000328.1:0-11762 GCF_027270795.1 Streptomyces sp. ActVer | reverse complement strand
CACCGCCGCCGCCGAGGACGAGGAGGCGGCGCTGGACACCGAACGCGCGGCCCGCCGCCGGCACGCCGAGGAGGCCGCGGGACTCGACGCCCTCCAAGCGGCCGTCGGAGCCGAGGCGCAGGAGGTGATGCGCCAGGTGCAGGAGGCCGAGGACGGGATCGACGCCCTGGCCCGGGAGGCTGAGGCGGCCCGCACGGCCCAGCACGCCGCGATCGCGGGCACCGCCTCGGCCGAGGCACGCCGTACGGCCGCCGCCGAGGCCGGGGCGGTCGCCGCGGCGGAGGAGAAGGACACCGCCCGCGGCCTGCGCCCGTACGCCGCCCGCGAACTCCTCGACATCCTGCGCTGCCCGCCCGGCCTCGCCTGGCCCGCCCAGGAGGCCGACTGGGCCGGCGAGGCACTCCCGCCGGCCGTGGCCGCCGTGCACGAGGCGATCCTGGCCGCGACCCGCGACCTCACCCCCACCGAGACCAGCCTCAAGCAGTCCGTCACCCGTCTCACCAAGGCCCTGGACGACCTGCAGGCGCAACTCGCCGCCGCCGGACAGGACTACCGGCCCGAATGGGACGGCTCCGACGGGATCATCGTCGTACGCGTGGCCGACGAGGAGGGTCCGCTGCCGGTCGCCGCCTTCGCCCAGAAGATCTCCTCCCACCGCCGTGACCAGGCCGAACTGCTCTCCGAGTCCGAGCAGCGCATCCTGGAGGACGCCCTGCTCACCCGGCTCGCCCAGCAGATCCACGACCGCACCGTCGACGCCCGCGACCTGATCAGGCGGATGAACACCGACATGCGCCGGCGCACCATGTCCTCGGGGACGACGGTCGGGGTGAGCTGGCTGCTCGCCGACCATCTCGACGACGAACAGCGTGCCGTCTGCGCCCTCCTCGACGCCGACGCCGCCCGCCTCGGTCCGGACGGTCTCGCCCGGGTGCGCGTCCACTTCGCCGCGCAGATCAAGACCGCCCGCGCCCGCCACCGTGACCAGCCCTACCGCGAACTGCTCGCCGAGGTCCTCGACTACCGGCGCTGGCGGCAGTTCGCGTTCCAGCTCGTACGCCCCGACAAGAGCGAGGAGCGGCTCACCCGCGCCCGGCACAGCCGGCTGTCGGGCGGTGAGCAGTCCGTGTCACTGCACCTGCCGCTGTTCGCCGCCGCGCACGCCACGCTCAACTCCGCCGACCCGCACGCCCCCCGCCTGCTCGCCCTCGACGAGGCCTTCGCGGGCGTGGACGACACCGGGCGCGGCGAACTCATGTCGCTGGCCGCGCAGTTCGACCTCGACCTGTTCATGACCGGCTACGACCTGTGGGCCGCCCACGCCTCCGTGTCCGCCGCCGCCCACTACGACCTCGCGCACACCGCCGTCGACCACACCGTCTCCGCCCTGCTGCTCGTCTGGGACGGCGACCGGCTCCTCGCCGACGACACCGGCGATCTCACCACCGCCCTCGGCTCGCCCGACACCCGGCGCGTCCCGACGCCCGAGGAGGCCGCGGTTGTCGACTGAGCAGCGTGAAGGCCACGGGTACGACGAGTTGCGGGACGAAGGATGGAGGCGGCTGCTCGCCGCCGCCCGTCGCAGGCTGGAGCGCACCGGAGGCGCGCTCGACGGCGACATCGGGCTCACGAGCCCGAGCGAGGCCGAGCGCCGCACCGTCATCGGGATCACCGGCCGCTACCGGCCCGAGACCGCCAAGCGCCTCGCCGTACCCCTGAGTGATCTGGACGGGTATCTGTACGGCCGCTACGGCACCGGTCTCCTCCAGACCCTCGGCCGTCTCCACGGGCCGCTGCGCGACCGGCCCGCCGAACGGGCCGAAGAGGAGGCACGCCGTGACGACGCCCTGAAGTCGGCCCACTCCAGTCGGCTCGCCGGGCAGGGATGGTTCGCCGCCTGGCTGGACCGGATCGCCGCCGACGGCACGCTCACCCGTCTCGTACGCCGGGGAGACGCGCCGCTCCTCGACGCGGCGGTACGTGTCCTGGAAAGGCTGACCGGTGACGGGGACCGCTCCGCGGGCTCCCCGAAGCGGGTCCCCGGCGTCCTGCCGCTCCCGGTCCTCGCCGAGTGGGCCACCGGCGACACCAAAGCCCTCGTGCCCGGCGCCCCGCTGGAACAGCTCGTCCTGCGGGCCCTCGCCCAGCGCACCGGCGACGGCACGGAGGTACCGCCCGACCGGGCCGGGCGGCGCGCCCTGTGGGAGAGCGCCGGCGCCATCGCGGACGACCTCGCCAGCCAGGTCCTCGTCCTCAACATCGGCGCCAGGGGCGACACCGTCGTCTGCGACTGGCTGCGCGACGCCGCCGGCTTCGGCATACCCTTCCGGCTCACCCTCCACCAACTCGCCACCGACCCCGTCGTGCCCGCCGCCCGCACCATCTTCGTCTGCGAGAACCCGGCCGTCCTGCGCGCCGCGGCCGGCGAACTGCGGTCCGCCAGCCGCGTCGCCGCCCTGGTCTGCACCGAGGGTGTCCCGTCGGCCGCCTGCCACAAACTGCTCGGCGACGCCGTACGGGCGGGAGCCCGGCTGCACTGGCGCGCCGACTTCGACTGGGCCGGCCTGCGGATCACCGCGAACGCCATGGCCCGACACGGCGCCCGACCCTGGCGGATGACCACCGCCGACTACACGGCGGCACTCGGCAAGGGCGGGTCCACACCGCTCGCGGGACCGCCCGCGGCCAGCCCCTGGGACCCCGGACTGGCCCTCGCGATGGAGGCGTCGGGCAGCACGGTCATGGAGGAACGCCTCCTGCCCGCACTCCTGTCCGACCTCACTCGTGTCTGAACCGGCGTCCGGTGGCCGACTCGATCCGTCGACCGGAGCATGTCGAAGCGCATGTACCGGCGAGCCGGCGCCGGTACCCGAGCCCGCGGACGAGATCAGTTCGATCGCGTTCGTTACCCCGCGTTACTCGGCGGGCGGCTTTCAGCGTGTGTCGGTGTCCGGTTCGGGCACCGGAAGTTCGTCGAGGTCGAGGGTGAAGGTGCGGCCGTCGGCCAGCGCGATGGGGAGCTTGCCCGTTCCGTACGCGCGCGTGTGCGCGAGCTGGAACCGGAGCGCGGGATCCGAGGCCATGCCGGCGGAGTGGTGGAACTCGGTTGGGCCGTGGCGGTCGGCATGGCCCGAGGCCGGGAGAGGGTGCTGCGTGGACGCCTCCCAGTTGCGGCGCGCGGTGGAGCCGTGTCTGCCGCCCTGCCTGCGTTCAGGTCTGCGGTCGACAGCAGGCAGCATGCAATAAGCCCAGATATAATAACCTCACCTATACAAAGCTGGGGTGTGCTCTGTGGACAAGCCTGCTGAGATGTTCGACCGTGACTTCGAATGGGCTGAGCTGACCCGGTTCGCCGCCCTGCCCGGTCCACGGGCCACGCTCGGCGTGGTCTCCGGCCGTCGCCGCCAGGGCAAGACCTTCCTGCTCGACGCCGTCACCCGAGCCAGTGGCGGCTTCATGTACACCGCCACCGAGACCACCGAGGCCGATGCCCTGCGTCAGTTCGGTGAAGCCCTCGCCCGTTACAGGGGCCAGCCCACCCCGTTCCGCTTCACGCACTGGGACGAGGCCGTCACTGAGCTCATGCGGATCGCCGACGCAGGCGGCCCCACCGTGGCGGTCATCGACGAGTTCCCCTTCCTCGCCAAGGCCTCTCCTTCTCTGCCCTCGATCATCCAGCGCGTCCTCGATCCCGCCGCCCAGCACACCAACACCCCGGTGCGCCTGCTGCTGTGCGGCTCGGCACTGTCCTTCATGGGCAAGCTGCTGTCCGGCAACGCTCCTCTGCGCGGCCGCGCGGGCCTCGAACTCGTCGTCCCCACGCTGGACTTCCGCCTCGCGGCCGAGTTCTGGCAGATCACCGACCCGCGCACCGCCCTGCTCACCAACGCCATCGTCGGCGGCACACCCGCCTACCGCCGTGAGTTCACCCAGGGCGACACCCCCGCCGGGCCGGACGACTTCGACGCCTGGGTCACCCGCGCCGTCCTCAACCCGGCCCGGCCGCTTTTCCGAGAGGCCCGCTACCTGCTCGCCGAAGAGCCCGAACTCCACGACACCGCGCTGTACCACTCCGTACTGGCCGCCATCGCCGCGGGCAACGCCGCCCGTGGAGGCATCGCCGACTACCTCGGCCGCAAATCCACCGACCTGGCCCACCCGCTGAGCGTTCTCCAGGACGTCGGCATGATCACTCACGAAGCGGACGCCTTCCGCCGCAACCGCTCCGCCTACCGCATCGCGGAGCCGCTCGTCACCTTCTACCACGCGGTCATGCGCCCGGCCTGGGGCGACCTGGAACGCCCCGGGCGGGCACCCGCCGTATGGCGCCGCGCCCAGCCCACCTTCCGCAGCAGAGTCGTCGGCCCGCACTTCGAGCAGGTCTGCCGGGAATGGGCCCGCTGGCACGCCGCATCCGAAACCCATGGCGGACAGGTCACGAGGGTCGCGAGCGGCACTGTCAACGACCCTGCCGCCAGGACCAGTCATGAAGTCGACGTCGCCGTCCACGGCGACACCCACGACGGCCGCGAAACGCTGCTCGCCATCGGCGAAGCGAAGTGGAACGACGTGATGGGGATCGGCCACTTGGAACGCCTCCGGCACATCCGCGCCCTTCTCACCGCACGCGGCACCGCCACCGAGGCAACCCGCCTGTACTGCTTCAGCGGCACCGGCTTCACCGACGAGCTGGACCACCTCGCCAAGAACGACGCCACGATCCAACTCGTCGACCTGTCCCGCCTCTACCACGGCGAATGACCGCCGATCCGCAGCCCTCGGACGGCATGCGCCCCTGTGAGGTGGGTGCGGCTCGGTGGTTGCGGCAACCATTGGGTGCCCGACTCGTCCAGCTCCATGTGATCAAGGGCCTTCACTAGGACAGCAACAGCTTCTGCCAGTGCGTCCACGGCACTCCATCGTCAGCAGGCGACCTCAAGAAGGCAGGAAGACAGGAAGACAGAGAGACAGGGACCCACTCTCTCTAACGCATCGCTCAGCGCTGTAGGTCGGTTGGCCAGGCCGACGGCGACCTGTCCGACTTGCCGGCACCTGGCGGAAGCTGAACCTCCAAAGCTCTGTGGGTGCTTCTGGAATATGGAAGCCCTGGGCGTCTGGCCCATTCGCCTCCCGTGTGGCGGATGACCGGGGCGTTCGCAGGACTGGGCACGACGGCGGAGCCGGCCGACGCCTGACGGGGCCGAAGGCGATTGCCGCTGCGGCCCGCCGGTCATGGAGACCCGCGTGGCGGGACCGGCGTCGGGATCCACCGTTGCCCGAGGTGCCTCTGCGTCTGGAGGGGCAGCCCCGGCCCGTGAGCCGGACACCGTCGTCGGGTTGTCGCCATGGTTCCCGAATCGGGCGGCGTACCGGGCCGATGTGGGAGATGAGAAAGTTCTCCTCTTTCATCAACGTGTTCGAGCGGGAAAGCAGACTGGCCGGGTGACGTTTCGGAAGGTGGGTGTGGCGATCACCGCGGTGTGCGCCCTGGCAGCCGTGGGAATGGCGGTCGGTCCCCAACGACAGTGACCGCCCGGCGCTGCTGTCCCGCCTCGCGGACCACCCGGCCGTACGGCGCCGCCGAGTGGCCCTCCCCGGAGGACGAGGTCGTGGTGGCCGTGACGGCGCAGGACCCGGACACGATCCCCGCGATCCTCGACGAACTCCGGCGGCGGACGGGACGGTGACGGGACGGTAGGGCCGTACGTCTCCGACCCGGGTGCGACGGAAGCAGTGGGCGCACGCGCTTCTCGGCCTACTTCGGTCTCCTTGAGGGCGTGGGGCGGGCTGGGTGCGGTTGGGGTGGTGTGCCGGTGGTCGGGGGGTGTGGTTCCGGGCTGCGGGGTGAGGGGCGGGAGCGCGGGGCGGTTCCTGCCGGTGGTGTGCCGGCTGGCGCCGGCGGGTGTTCGGGGTGGCCCGAAAGGGTTCTCTCCCGTGGTGGGCAGCAGGATCTGACCTAATGTCAGCAGCGCCTGCGCAGAAGCCTGTTGGGCGGTCGCAGTGGCCGCGGGCGGGTGCGCCTAGGGGGGATACGGTGCCTTGGACCGATCCGTGCGTGAGGAATGACTGTGCATACGTCCGGGGGCAGTTGTGAGCCGCCGGGCGCCGGTGCGGCGGGCTCGGCGTAAGCCTGTGAAGCGCGTGCTGACCCCGAAATCCGTGAAGCGGGCTGCGAGTTCGAAGTCTGTGAAGCGGGTGTCCGTGAAACGCGTGTCCGTGAAGCGGGTCTCCAGCCCGGTCCAGCCCGGAGGGCCCCGGCCGTTGGTGCTCGGCGTCGCGGCTGCCGCAGGCGGTGGGCTCTGTGTTGCCGTGGGGCAGTGGCTGTTGGGGAACTGGTGGTTGGTTGCTCTGCTTGTCGCCGTTCTGGGTGGGGCCGGTGGTCTCTGGCTTGCTCAGTGGGTTGCGAGGGTCCGGTGGGAGCGGGTACATGTGCGGCGGCTGCGGTACGAGCTGCCTCAGCTCGACGGGCTTCACCACGAGGACTTCGAGTTCGCGGTACGGGATCTGATGCGCCGTGACGGATGCGCTGATGCCGTACAGGTGGGCGGGGCCGGGGACAACGGCGCGGATGTGACGGCGACCGATCCGCTCGGCAGGCGCTGGGTGATCCAGTGCAAGCACCGGCAGGACGGGGCCCTGGGATCGGCGGTGGGCACCCCGGATCTGCATGTACTCAACGGCACCGGGCGTCAGTTGCACGGCGGGGACGTGGTCGTTCTCGTGACGAACGGGCGCTTCACCGCGGGGTGCGAGCCGCTCGCGAAGTCCCAGAAGCTGCATCTCGTCGACCGCGGAACACTGGGGGAGTGGGCGGCGGGTTCACGGCCTCTCTGGAAGCTGCTTCAGCAGCTTCCGCCCTCGCCGGGCAGGCGGTCGGCGTTGTCCTGAGACTTCGTTGTCCTGAGAACACTGGTGTCGGGCTGCAGAACACTGTTGTCGTGCGGCGCGGAAGTCATCATGCTTCGCAACTGCCGCATAACAATCATGAGTTCAGGCTTCTGCCTGCGAACGGCGGGCCCCGTTGCCTATGGTGCGCGGAGCCCCTTCGCCCATGTGTTCGCAAAGGATGCAGCCATGTCTGACTCTGTACGACACGAGGACGTCCTGGCGCAGGTTCGTTCGTGACATCCGGTACGGCAGCGCTTCAGGAACGCCGGTACCGGATCCTGGTCACCGGCTACGCGATCTCCTCGTACGGCACCTTCCTCAACGTCGTGGCGCTCAGCCTGTACGTCTACGCGGTCACGGACCGGGCCCTGGCCGTCGGTGTGTTCATGGCCGTACGACTCGCCGCGGGGTTCGTCGCGGGGCTCGCCGCGGCCGCGGTCCTGGCCCGCTGGTCCGCCAAGGGCGTCATGTTCTGGGCCAACGTGGCCCAGGCGGCGGCGCTGCTCCTGCTGGTGCTGGCCCCCGACGGATTCCGTACGGGCACGCTGTTCGCCGTCTCCGCGGTGGTCGGGGCCTCGGGCACCCTGTTCATGGTCACCCTGCGCAGCTCCATCCCGGACATGGTCGGCGAGGGGCGGCACACCTGGGCCAACTCACTGATGGTCAGCGGGCGTTCGATGGCGATGGTGGCCGGGTTCGCGTCGTCGGGCGTGGTGGTGTCACTGCTCGGCTACACCGCGGCCTTCCTCGTGGACATGGCCACCTTTTTCGTCTGTGCCTTGACCGTCCTGCTCCTCCCGATGTCCATGGGCCCGGCGCGTGGCAACGAGGAGAAGGACAGCCACGGCAAGGACGTAGAGGACGGCCGGGGCAGTCAGGAAGAAGAGGGGGCCGACGGGCAGGGGCGCCGGGACGGTCGGCGGCGGGTGCCCGCCGCGCTCGTGGCGCTCGGTGCGGTTCCGGTGCTCGGGCTGATGGTGGCGCTGCGCGGTATCGACGCGCTCGGGTCCTCGTCGCACAACGCGGCGCTGCCCGTCTACTCCACCGAACTCGATGCCGACAACCCGGCCGTGTTCGTCAGCGTCTTCTGGTGCGTCTGGGCGCTGGGCAACGTCCTTGTCCAGCAGGTACTGCAGAGGTACACCAAGCGGACGGGACGCTCGGTCGGTGCCCTGGGCTTCGGGCTCGGCACCATCGCCATGTCCGGCACCTTCATCCTGGCCTTCGCCGGGCTCCCCTGGGCCGTGACGGTGCTGGTCGCGCTGCTGGCCGGCGCGGCCGACGGCCTGACCGAGGTGTCGTACACCTCGCATCTGCAGACCCTGCCGAGCCCTCTGCGCACCCACGCCTTCGGGCTCTCCGCCACGGTGGAGAACCTCGGGTTCGGCGTCGGGATGATCGTGGTCGCCGCGGCCCTCGACGTCTTCACGCCGCTGTCGGTCGTCGGCGTCGCGCACGGTGCCGCCATCGTCCTCGCCCTGGTGTACGTGGCCCGGGTGCTGCGGGGGCGTGGAGCGGAGCAAGCGCAGGCAGCGCAGGAAGCCGTGCCGGGGAGCGAGGAGCGGGAGGGGAAGAACGGGAAGGGGGAGAGCGGTGCAGGACCCGCGCGTGGCGGTCATCGGGATGGCGCTGAGGTTTCCGGGGGCTGACACGCCCGAGGAGTACTGGCACGACATCAGGTCCGGCGTGTCCCACGTACGGCCCTTCACGGACCCGGAGTTCGCCGCCGCGGGCCTGCCCGAGGAGCTCTACCGGGACCCGGACTTCACCGGAGCGAGCGCGCTGCTGCACGGTGTCGACGGCTTCGACGCCGGGTTCTTCGGGATGAGCGGCCGCGAGGCCACCCTGACCGATCCCCAGCAGCGGTTGTTCCTGGAGTGCTGTCACCACGCGCTGGAGGACGGCGGGTACGCCGGATCCGGCGACCGGGGCCGGGAGGACGAGGGGATTGGGGACGGCCGGTCCGGGGGCCAGCGGATCGGGGTCTACGCCAGCGTCGGCTATCGGCTCTACTCGCTGCACAGCTATCTGGCCTCCAACATCGGCGAGTCGAGCCGCGCCGACGACTGGACCACGGTGAAGCAGATCCAGGTCGGCAACTACCCGGACTTCACCGCCAATCGGGCCGCGTTCCGGCTCGGACTCGACGGTCCGGCGGTGAACGTCGCGACCGCCTGTTCCAGCGGGCTCGTCTCCGTCCACCTGGCGTGCCAGGCGCTGCTCGCGGGCGACGCGGACCTCATGGTGGTGGGATCGTCCGCCCTGCATCTGCCGCAGGTCACCGGGCACCGCCATGTGAAGGGCTCGACGATCTCCAAGTCCGGTGCGGTACGGGCCTTCGACGCCGCGGCCGACGGCACGGTCGGCGGCAACGGGGTGGCTGCCGTACTCCTCAAGCCGCTCGCGAACGCGCTCGCCGACGGCGACACCGTGCACGCCGTCATCCTGGGCTCCGCGGTCACCAACGACGGTGCGGACAAGGCCGGTTTCGCCGCTCCGGGTGTCGCGGGCCAGCGGGACGCCGTGCTCGGCGCGTTGGACCGCGCGGGTGTCGGGGCCGAGACGATCGGCTATCTGGAGGCGCACGGCACCGGCACCTACAAGGGTGATCCGATCGAATTCTCCGCGCTCAGCGAGGCGTTCCGGCGGCACACGGACCGCAGGGGCTTCTGCGCGCTCGGTTCCACCAAGCCCGCCATCGGGCACCTGGACAGCGCGGCGGGTCTCGCGGGGCTGGTCAAGGCGGTTCTGGTGCTGCGGCACGGTGTCGTCCCACCGCTGGTGAACCTGACCCGGCCCAACCCTCAACTCGGGGTCGAGGACAGCCCGTTCACGCTCCCTCGGCGTGCCATGCCGTGGCCGTTGGCGGGTGACGGCCCTCGGAGAGCGGGGGTGCACTCCATCGGGATGGGCGGCACCAATGCCCATGTGATTCTGGAAGAGGCCCCGGCCGGCCCGGAGGCCCCGGTCCGGACCGCAGGTGCTCCCGCCCCGGCCCCCGTGCCCGCACTCCTGCCGCTCTCTGCGCACAGCCCCAAAGCCCTTGAGGAGTACGCCCGTTCCTTCCGCGACGCCCTGGTGCGGCGCCCGGACATGGCACCGGCCGACCTCCTCACGACGGCCGCGCTCGGCCGCCGGCACCTGCGCCACCGGCTGGTCGTCACCGCACCTGCCGGCACAGCACCCGTCGATTGCCCGGCCGACAACCTTGTCGGAGGGCTCGTCCGCGGCCTCGACGCCTTCCTGGCGGATCCGGGGCGTCCCGCGCCTCCCACCGCCGCGTACTACACCGGAACCGTGGACACCCCGGCCTCGGCCCCGACCCCGACTCCGACCCCGGTCACGCTCGCGTACGTATTCAGCGGACAGGGCGGCGGCCGGCCCGGAGTGGCCGCGGCGCTCGCCGGCCGCTTCCCCGTGGTGGCCGATGTCCTGGAGCGGTGCGCCCGCGTCCATCAGGAGGAGACCGGGGAGTCGGACTTCCTCGACCGGGTCGTCGGCGGCGAGGGTCCGGAGCGGTGGGACACCGACTTCGCTCAGCCGGCACTGTTCGCCCTGCAGGTGGCGCAGGCCCGGCTCTGGCAGGCGTTCGGTGTGCGACCGTCGGCCGTCGCCGGGCACAGCGTCGGCGAGTACGCGGCTCTGTGCGTCGCGGGAGCCCTGTCGCCGGAGGACGGCATGCGGCTCGTCTGCCGCAGGGGCCGGCTCATGCAGGACACCGAACCCGGCGCGATGCTGGCCGTGTTCGCCCCGCCGGAAGACGTACGGCGGTTGCTCGGAGACATCGACGAGACGCGGTACGGGCGTCTCGAACTGGCGGTGTCCAACGGTCCCGCCCATCACGTCGTCGCCGGTCCGCCGGCCGCGGTCGAGGCCGCCCGGGCCTGGCTGGCCGAGCACGACGTGGCGGGCGAGCCGCTCCCCGTCGACCGTGCCTTCCACACGGCGCTGCTCGACCCGGTGCTCGACGAGCTGCGCGCCGCCGTCGGCAAGGCCGAACTCCGGCCCGTACAGGTGGAGTTCGTGAGTGGACTGGATGGTACGGCGTATCCCGTGGGCTGGCTGCCCGACGCCGACCATCTCGTACGGCAGGCGCGGCACACGGCGGACTTCCACGCCGTGCTGCGCACGCTCGCGCCCCGGGGTGCCCTGGTCGAACTGGGGCCCGGTGCGCCGCTGACCGGCATGGCCCGCCGTGCCGTGCCGGAGACCCTCTGCGTGCCGACGCAGGGCCGCGGCGCCGACATCGACGGCCTGTGGACGGCGGCGGCCCGTCTGCACTGTGCCGGGGTGGACCTCGACTGGGCGGCCCTCCTGGACGGCTGCGGGGGACGCCGGATTCCGCTGCCCTTGTACCCGTTCCAGCACCGGTCGTACTGGACCGGCCCGCCACCGCATCCCGGTCCGGCAGTGGACCGATTACCTGCAAAGGAAGGTTCAGTGGAGGACGGCATGACCGAACAGGCAGTACTCGAACGCGTACGGGAGCTCACGGCCCGGCATCTCGGCTACCGCGCCGACGAGCTCGGCGCCGGGCAGACCTTCGTCGGCCTCGGTGCGGACTCGCTGCAACTCATCGGGTTGCTGCGGCAGTTGGAGAACGAGTTCGGCGTGCGGACGTCCGTCCGGGAGGTCCTTGAGGAGGCGGGCACTCCGGAACTTACGGCCCGTCTGATCGCTGCGCGCGCGGGGCGGGCGCCTTCGCGGCCGGAGGGTGAGCCGGTCGAGGCCGGCGCTGAATCTGCGCCTGTCTCTACACCTGCGCCTACACCTGCGCCTACACCTACACCTACACCTGCGCCTGCGCCTGCGCCCGCCTCGGAACCTGCGCCCGCGGCGGCGATCGCCCCGGCGCCCGCAGGCCCGGCGCCCGC
>NZ_JAPWHT010000327.1:0-11779 GCF_027270795.1 Streptomyces sp. ActVer | reverse complement strand
CCGCAAACAGCACCGCAGCGGACTCCCGCCCTCCCCCTCCACGAACGGAACACACGCCCGCCCGGCGTCATCGACGTCACGGAGTTCCTTCAGTACACCCGGCTCGATCGGCCGCGCGGTATATGTCGTCATGCCATCCAGGCTCCCGCTCCCACACCCCTTCCACCGGCGGGAAACGGACATCGCATTCCCCGCATCAGCCGTGGAAGGATGGCGCAACCCACACTTAACGAGGAGATGACCGCGTGCCTGGCACAAACCTGACCCGCGAAGAGGCGCAGCAGCGGGCGAAGCTGCTCACCGTTGACTCGTACGAGATCGATCTCGACCTCTCCGGCGCGCAGGGCGAGGGAGGCACCTACCGGTCCGTGACCACCGTGCGCTTCGACTCGGCCGAGACCGGCGCCGAGTCGTTCATCGACCTGGTGGCCCCGGCCGTCCACGAAGTCACCCTCAACGGCGACTCCCTCGACCCGGCCGAGGTCTTCAAGGACTCACGGATCGCGCTGCCCGGCATCCTGGAGGGCCGCAACATCCTGCGGGTCGTCGCCGACTGCGCGTACACCAACACCGGTGAGGGCCTGCACCGGTTCGTCGACCCGGTCGACCAGCAGGCCTATCTCTACACGCAGTTCGAGGTCCCGGACGCCCGCCGGGTCTTCGCGAGCTTCGAGCAGCCGGACCTCAAGGCCACCTTCCAGTTCACCGTGAAGGCGCCCACCGGCTGGACCGTCATCTCCAACTCGCCGACGCCGGAGCCCAAGGACGACATCTGGGTCTTCGAGCCGACGCCGCGCATCTCCACGTACATCACGGCGCTCATCCTGGGCCCGTACCACTCGGTGCACAGCGTGTACGAGAAGGACGGTCAGTCGGTCCCGCTCGGGATCTACTGCCGGCCCTCGCTCGCCGAGTTCCTCGACTCGGACGCGATCTTCGAGGTGACACGGCAGGGCTTCGAGTGGTTCCAGGAGAAGTTCGACTACGCCTACCCGTTCAAGAAGTACGACCAGCTGTTCGTGCCGGAGTTCAACGCGGGCGCGATGGAGAACGCGGGCGCGGTCACCATCCGCGACCAGTACGTGTTCCGCTCGAAGGTCACGGACGCCGCGTACGAGGTGCGGGCCGCCACGATCCTGCACGAGCTGGCGCACATGTGGTTCGGCGACCTGGTCACCATGGAGTGGTGGAACGACCTGTGGCTGAACGAGTCGTTCGCCACCTACGCCGAGGCCGCGTGCCAGGCGTACGCCCCCCAGTCGCGCTGGCCGCACTCCTGGACCACGTTCGCCAACTCCATGAAGACCTGGGCGTACCGGCAGGACCAACTGCCGTCCACGCACCCGATCATGGCCGAGATCAACGACCTCGACGACGTGCTGGTCAACTTCGACGGCATCACGTACGCCAAGGGCGCGAGCGTCCTCAAGCAGCTCGTCGCCTACGTCGGTGAGGACGAGTTCTTCCAGGGCGTGCAGGCCTACTTCAAGCGGCACGCGTTCGGCAACACGCGCCTGTCCGACCTGCTGGGCGCTCTGGAGGAGACCTCCGGCCGGGACCTGAAGACCTGGTCGAAGGCGTGGCTGGAGACGGCCGGCATCAACGTCCTGCGGCCCGAGATCGAGACGGACGCGGACGGCGTCATCACCGCCTTCGCCATCCGCCAGGAGGCTCCCGCCCTGCCCGCGGGCGCCAAGGGCGAGTCGACGCTGCGTCCGCACCGCATCGCCGTCGGCCTGTACGACCTCGACGACAGCAGCGGCAAGCTGCTGCGGGACGACGAGAACGGCCGCATCGAGCTGGACGTCGACGGCGAACTGACCGCCGTGCCCGAGCTGGTGGGCAGGCGCCGCCCGGCGGTGATCCTCCTCAACGACGACGACCTCTCGTACGCGAAGGTCCGTCTCGACGAGCAGTCCCTGGCCTTCGTCACCGAGCACCTCGGCGACTTCGAGTCGTCCCTGCCGCGCGCCCTGTGCTGGGCCTCGGCCTGGGACATGACGCGCGACGCCGAGCTGGCGACCCGCGACTACCTGTCCCTCGTCCTGTCCGGCATCGGCAAGGAGTCGGACATCGGCGTCGTGCAGTCGCTGCACCGGCAGGTGAAGCTGGCGATCGAGCTGTACGCAGACCCGACCGCGCGCGAGGCACTGCTGACCCGCTGGACGGACGCCACGCTGGCCCACCTGAAGTCCGCCGCGGCCGGCAGCGACCACCAGCTGGCCTGGGCGCGCGCCTTCGCGGCGACGGCCCGTACGCCGGAGCAGCTGGACCTCCTGGAGGGCCTGCTCGACGGCCGGGAGGCCATCGAGGGGCTGGCCGTCGACACCGAGCTGCGCTGGGCGTTCGTGCAGCAGCTCGCGGCGGTGGGCCGGTTCGACGAGGCGGAGATCGCGGGCGAGTACGAGCGCGACAAGACGGCCGCCGGTGAGCGTCACGCGGCGACCGCCCGTTCCGCCCGCCCGACCGAGGAGGCGAAGGCGGAGGCCTGGGAGTCGGTCGTCGAGTCCGACAAGCTGCCGAACTCGCTGCAGGAGGCCGTGATCGGCGGCTTCGTCCAGACCGGCCAGCGCGAGCTGCTCGCCCCGTACACGGACAAGTACTTCGCGGCGGTCAAGGACGTCTGGGACTCGCGCTCGCACGAGATGGCCCAGCAGATCGTGGTCGGGCTCTACCCGTCGGTCCAGGTCTCCGAGGAGACCCTCCGCAAGACGGACGAGTGGCTGGCCTCGGCCGAGCCCGGCCCGGCGCTGCGCCGGCTGATCTCGGAGTCCCGCGCGGGCATCGAGCGCGCGCTCAGGGCCCAGGCGGCGGACGCGGCGGCGACCACGCGGTAGGCCGTACGTGGATACGTGATCGGGGCGCCCGGCGTGTGCTGTGCCGGGCGCCCTTTTCATGTGCTCCCGCACTGACGGGTGTCATGCACTCACGAGCTGCCGGGTCAGGTGCAGCATCGTGCGGATGTGCAGTGCGGTCTGCCGGTGCACCGGCACCCAGCGCGCGACGAAGGTGGTCTCCAGCTCCTGGCTCCAGTCGCGGACGAGGGTGTCGAGGGCCTCGGGCGGTTCGTCGAGGGCGCTGCGCATCATCGCGGCGGCGCGCAGGGGGATGCGGCGGGCGGCGATGCCGAGGGAGACGGAGTTGCCGACGGTGGTGGCGAGTTCGGCGTCGCCGAGGCCATGCGCGTCGTGGGTGTTCCAGGTGTCCACCACGCCGGGGCCGATGTCCATGAGTTCGCGCGCGGCGGTGTGGAACGGCAGCCGGCGCTCGTCCGCGGGCGGCCGGTCGGCGAGCGCGCCGAGCACCTTCTCCAGCTGCTTGGCGCGGCTGAGCAGGATCTCGGCGGCCCGGGAGATCTCCCGCTGCGGCCGAGTGACGGGGCTCGGATCGCTGACGCCCGCCACGCTCCAGAAGGGCGCCTCGACGACGGCCGAGACGGTCCCGTGCCGCATCGCGTACATCCAGGTCGCCTGGGAGGTGTAGCCGGAGGGGTCGCGTTCGTCGGCGGGGCTGCCGTCGGGCAGGACGAGCACGCCGGGGCTGTCGACGAACCAGCCCATGCCGTCGAACGGCCGGTACTCCAGCGGGATACCGAGCTCCGCCGCCACGGAACGGAAGGCACGCGGTGCTCCCGGTATGGGACGGGTCAACTGCAGGAACGATCCTCCTACTTCGACGCCGTGCAGGGAGAACTGGACCACGGGCCGCAGCTCGTCGATGAGCCGGGTCAGCGCGCGGGACTCGGGCATCACGGTGTGCGGGTCCGTCTCCACGGGCGGGAACTCGGGCTGGCTGATGAACGCGGGCCGGTAGAAGCCGCGGTAGTAGCCGTCCAAGGTCGGTGCGGAGGCCGGGTGTTCGGCGAACCGGCGCTCACCGAGGGTCGTGCCGTCCGGGTCCAGACAGAGCAGGAAGTGCCAGGTGCAGCCGAGTTCGTCCAGAACGCGCGGGTCGCGTACGAAGTCCTCGGCGAGCGTGAGGGACGAGGCACCGCCGACCGGTTCGTTGGCGTGGGCACCGGCCACGGTCAGTATCTGGTGCTCGCCGTGGCCCGCGGAGAGCAGCCACAGGGGCCGGCCCGCGCGGGACGTTCCGACGGTGCGCAGACGCAACGTCCCGGGCCGCTCCGCGACCATCGCCCGCGCGCGCCGCGCCAGCTCGTCGACGGTGGGATACGGGTTTCCCCGGCTCCGGGCGCCCTCTGCCCTCACGCCAACTCCTCACCTCGATACGGCCGTTGAGCGTCTCGAACAGGCGGTTCCGGCGGTCCGGGGAGCGCGCCCCGTCAAGGCTCGATGTGCCGGGTCAGGGTGTCAAGGGGCCCTTGGGGCGGCGGCGACGGCGATCAACTTATGCGAATATGCCGGGTGCGTTTTCGCCCCGGCCGCCCTTAGCCTTCCCGTCCCCTGGGGGCTGCGCCCCCAGACCCCCGCATCGGCCTGAACGGCCTCGTCCTCAAACGCCGGACGGCTGAGCATGTCGACCCGGGCCGCGAAGTATTCAGCCCCTCCGGCGTTTGAGGAGCGGGGGTTCGGGGGCCGGCCCCCGAAAGGGACGATGGGGGTCCCCCCGCTCGAGCGAAGCCGAGAGTGGGGGAGGGTAGGGGTGAGCGAGCCGAGCCCCAGGCCGGGACCGGTTCCCTTTGTTCGGTTCGCGTCCGGCGTACTGCTCGTACGGGTCGTCGGGGCGGCCAGGGCTCCCACGGTTTGTCCCACGCCTCTCTTCCCGTCGTCCCGTCGCCGGGAACTCGGTCGATGTGGATCTACCGTCCCAGCGCCGGAACTGTCACGTCCATCGAATCTTTTCGATCATTCCTTTCAGGTGAACCGAGCGATTGGGCTGCATGCGCAGGGCGCGCCCCGAGCTGGCCGAACACCGTCGCGCCGAAGGCCAGGGCCATGCCCGCCAGCTGCACGGGGCCCAGCGCCTGGCCGAGTGCCGCCCAGCCGATGACGGCCGCCGTGAGCGGGGAGAGCGGGCCGAGGAAGGTGACCTGGGTGGCGGTGAGCCGGCCGATGCCGCGGAACCAGAGCCAGTACGCGACCGCCGTGTTGGCCAGCGCCAGATAGAGGTAGCCGCCGACCGCCCGGCCGTCGAGCGCGGGCGGCGTGCCCTCCACGAGCAGTGCGACGGGAGCTATCAGCAGCCCGCCCGCGGTCAGTTGCCAGCCGGTGAGGGCCAGCGGGCCGACCCCCTCGGGACGCCCCCACCGCTTCGTCAGCACGGTGCCCGCGGACATCGACGCGGTCGCGGCGAGGGCGGCCAGCACACCCACGGCGTCCAGCGCACCGGCCGCCTTCAGTACGACCAGGCTCACACCGAGGGCAGCCGCGATGCCGGTGAGGAGCGTACGGAGGGTCGGGCGTTCGCCGAGCAGGGCCGCCGCGAGGCCGACGACGAAGAGCGGGCCGACGGAACCGACGACGGCCGCCATACCGCCCGGCAGCCGGTACGCGGAGAGGAAGAGGAGCGGGAAGAAGGCGCCGATGTTCAGCGCGCCGAGGGCCGCCGCCTTCCACCACCAGACACCGCGGGGCAGCGTGCGGGCGAGGGCGAGCAGGACGAGCCCGGCGGGCAGGGCACGCATCAGGCCGGTGAACAGCGGGCGGTCGGCCGGCAGGAACTCCGTGGTGACGGCGTAGGTGCTGCCCCAGGAGACGGGGGCCAGGGCGGTGAGCGCGATGACGGTGCTGCGGTTCATGACCGGCTCCATGAGGGAGGTGGCTCGGGGAGATGACTCCGATATGGCTTGACGGTAAGTAGCTTAGCGTTAAGCTACTTACCGTCAAGCCACCTTCTTGCAGCCGAGTGACACGGTGCGGATACTCGCCCCATGAGCACATCCAAGGCCGCCAGGACCCCCGCTGACCCCGTCGACGCGATCATCGACCAGTGGGCCGCCGTCCGGCCCGACCTGGACACGGCCGCCATGGAGGTCTTCGGCCGCGTCTTCCGGCTCTCGCGGGCGATGGGCGACCGGATGGAGAAGACGTACGCGCGGCTCGGCATCTCGCGCGGCGAGTTCGACGTACTCGCCACTCTCCGACGGTCCGGCGCCCCGTACGCCCTCTCCCCCCGCCAGCTCTCGGCAACACTGATGCTCACCACGGGCGGCATGACCGGCCGCCTCGACAAACTGGAACGGGCCGGCCTGCTCCGCAGATCCCCCGACCCCCACGACCGCCGCGCCCTCCAAGTGACCCTCACGGACAAGGGGTTGACGCTCGTCGACGAGGCGGTCGGCGCCGGTCTCGCCGTCCAGACGGAGGCACTCTCCTCCCTCGACGAGAACCAGGCCGACCAACTGGCCGACCTGCTGCGCCAGTTGCTGGCGGGCACGGGCCGGACGAGTCGCTAGCCGACTCGCCGGGGAGGGGGTTCCCGTTTGTTGCCGGCTGCGGGTCGGATGTGGCTGAGCGCGCAGTTCCCCGCGCCCCTTGCGGGGCGGGGGTGGCGGGGGTGGTCAGCCCTGCCCCACCGTCGCCGCCAGTGCCGCCTCGGTCTCCTCGGCGGTCGGCTCCTCCGCTGCCCAGGCCGCGTAGCCGTCCGGGCGGATCAGGAGGGTTGTTCGGCGGTCGCTTGCCCAACCGGCCACGGTTAGGCGGTCCTTGCGGGTGTCGAGGGCGGGGAGCGCGGGTGCGTCGGGCGGGGTGATGAGTACGAACCTGCCGCCTCGCAGTGCCTCGTACAGGCGGCCGTCGCGAAGGGTCACGTCCGGGACGCGCTTGCCGACCAGGGGGTGGGCACCGCGTGGGGACGGGTAGGAGTAGCCGATGCCGGTGATCTGGCCGATCATGCGGGTGCGGGCCGGGCGGGCGTGGTCCAGGAACGTGGTGAGCAGGGTGCGGGCCGTGAGCGTCCAGGGCCGGTTGGCCATCGCGAGCCGGACGAGTCCGCCGCTGCTGCGGAGGACGGACTTGCCGACGGGGTGGCGTTCGGACTGGTAGGTGTCCAACAGGTCGGCGTGGGCGTGACCGTTGAGTGTCGCCGCCAGCTTCCAGCTCAGGTTGGCGGCGTCCTGGAGGCCGGTGTTCATGCCCTGGCCGCCGGCCGGGGTGTGGACGTGCGCGGCGTCCCCGGCCAGGAAGACCCGGCCGACCCGGTACGCCGGAGCCTGTCGCTCGTCGCTGTGGAAGCGGGACATCCAGCGGGCGTCGTGCATGCCGTAGTCGCGGCCGAGGGCGAGCCGGGTGATCTCCTTGACCTCGTCGAGGTCGAGGGGCGCGTCGTCGGCGACGTTGCGCCGGCGGTCCCAGCCGATCACCCGGTAGTAGCCGTCCCCGAAGGGCGCGAGGAACGCGAACGCGTCCCCGACCGCGTTCACGGTCAGCAGCGTCTCCGGCTCCTCGGCGAGACGGACATCGGCGAGGACGACGGAACGGATCGCCGAGCGCCCGGGGAACGGCAGACCCACCGCCTCCCGCACGGCACTGCGCATCCCGTCCGTCCCGACGACGTACGCGGCCCGCAGCTCGTCCGGTCCCCTTCCGGCACCCTCGGCCCCGGCGGCCGTGCGCACCCTGAGGGTCACCCCGTCCGCGTCCTGGACCAGCCCGGTCACCTCGGTCTCGTACGCGAACCGCACCCCGGCCTCCACCGCCCGCCGCTCCAGCGCCCGCTCCACCTCGTACTGCGGCAGCACGAGCAGGTGGTTGAAGCGTGAGGGGAGGGTCGTCAGGTCGACGGTCAGGCGGGAGAAGAGCCGGAGCCGGTCGAGTTTCCGGCCCTTGCTCTCCAGCTCGTCGGCGAGGCCTCGGGCGTCGAGCTGCTCCAACGTGCGGGCGTGCAGGACGAACGCGCGGGAGAGGTTGCTGGTCCTGTGCGGGCGCTTCTCGACGAGGGTGACGGGGATGCCGGCGGTGGCGAGGTCGCCGGCCAGCAGCAGACCGGTGGGGCCCGCGCCGACGACGATGACCTCGCGGGAAGCGGCAGGGGTCCCGGGTGTGCCGTTCTTGTCGGTCTGGTCAGACGTGACGTTCATGGCGGCCTCCTGGTGCCAACGGCTGTTGGTCAAGGGCTGTTGGCCAACACCGGGCGATCCGGTTGCCAACACTCGTAGGCCAACGCTTGTAGGCCAACGCCCGTTTGCCACCATAGGGCGACACCCCTGGCCCGTCAACAGCTGTTGGCCTACGCTTGTTGGCATGACCGACACCGACTCCCCCACCCAACACGCGCAGCCCTCCCCACCGGCACAGAACGCGCAGCCCGCCCGCCGCTCCGACGCCACCCGCGCCACGATCCTCACCGCCGCACGCGAACGCTTCGCCGCCGACGGATACGAGCGCGCGACCATCCGCGCCATCGCCCGCGACGCGAAGATCGACCCGTCGATGGTGATGCGCTACTACGGCAACAAGGAGGGCCTCTTCGCGGCGGCCGTCGACATCGATCTGCGGCTGCCGGTGCCGGAGAAGGTGCCGAAGGAGGAGGCCGGCCGGATCTTCGTCGAGCACTTCGTGGCGCTGTGGGAGAAGAACGAGGTGCTCACGGCGTTGCTCCGGGTCGGCGTCACCAACGCCGCCGGGGCCGAGCGCATGCAGGGCATCTTCAAGGAGCAGTTGGTGCCGGTGGCCCTGCGCGTCTGCCCCGACCCCGAGCAGGTCCCGGCCCGCGCCGCGCTCGTGGCGTCACAGATGCTGGGCATGGCGCTGACCCGGTACGTCCTGCGCCTGCCGCCCGCCGTGGACCTGTCCCGCGAGGAGATCGTGGCCTGGCTGGCGCCGACCGTCCAGCGCTATCTGACGGCCCCGCACCCGGGCCCCTCCCACTGAGGCCGCCGGGCGCGGACCGCGGCGGCGACGCCGGCACCCCGCACTCGGCACCTGGCCGGGAACACGTCGAGGGCACCGTCCTCGTGCACGTACGACGACTGCCGTACGTACGCGAGGGCGGTGCCCTCGAAACAGAAAGCCTCAGTGGCTGCAGCAAGCCTCAGCGGCTGGAGCGGGCCGAGGTCAGGAGGCCTTCACGGCCGCCTTCGTCCTGCCCTTGCCCTTCGACTTCGGGCGACGGTCCGTCGACCCGTCGAGGACCCAGACCAGACCGGCGATCAGCAGGAACAGCCCGATCGGCGCCACGACAAAGAGCCCCAGCGTCTCGATGACGCTCAGGCCCGGACCGGGGTCGTCGCCGTCGTCAGGCGTCACCGCGAGCGCGGGGGACGACATCAGCAGCATCATCAGCGTCGTACCGGCAGCCAGGGCGCCGGCGCGCAGGGCGTTCTTCTTGTCCACGGTGCAAACGTAGCGAACACCTAATCCGGCCGCGCGCCCGGGGGTGCCGTACGAGGCGAAGCGCCTCCCGAGCCCGGCCCGGATTCCGCGGCGTCCGGCGCGGATTCCGCCGGGTCCGGTCCGGAGACTCCCCCGCCCGGCCCGCATCCACCCCCCACCGCCCGGCCCGCGCGCACCACGTCGATGAGGGCGTGCAGCCGGGGTGAGGCGGCGAGTTCCTCCAGGGTGACGGGGCGGCCCTCGGCGTCGGCGACGGGCAGGCGCCAGTTGGGGTACTGGTCCCAGGTGCCGGGCAGGTTCTGCGGGCGGCGGTCGCCGACGGTGTCCGGGAGCCAGACGCCGATCATGCGGGCGGGGGTGCGCAGCAGGAACCGGTGCAGGGCCTGGATCTGCGCCTCCTCGGAGTCCTCCGACTGCCCGCCGGCCGCCCCTTGGAGCAGTCCGAGCCGGGCGAGCAGCGCCAGCCACTCCCCCACGTCGGTGGCCGCCTCGGCCCGTTCCTCCTCCACGGGGCGGGTCAACAGGCCCAGCCGGTCGCGGAGTTCGACATGGTCGCCGGTGAGCCGGGACGCGGTGGGCGGCAGGTCGTGGGTGGTGGCGGTGGCGAGGCAGTCGGCGCGCCAGTTTTCGGGGGGCAACGGCAGGCCCGTACCGTCCCAGTCGCGTTCGAACCACAGCACGGATGTGCCGAGTACGCCGTGTTCGTGGAGTTTCTCCCGGACGCCCGGCTCGACGGTGCCGAGGTCCTCGCCGATCACCAGTGCCCCGGCGCGGTACGCCTCCAGCGCGAGAATCGCGAGCATGGCCTCGGCGTCGTAACGGACGTACGTTCCCTCGGTGGCCGGGCGGCCCTGCGGGATCCACCAGAGGCGGAAGAGGCCCATGACGTGGTCGATACGGAGGGCACCGGCGTAGCGGAAGAGGGCGCGCAGGAGGCGGCGGTAGGGGGCGTAGCCGGACTCGGCGAGGCGGTCCGGGCGCCACGGCGGCAGCCCCCAGTCCTGGCCCTGCACGCTGAACGCGTCCGGGGGCGCGCCGACCGACATGCCCGCCGCGAAGTACTCCTGCTGCGCCCAGGCGTCGGCGCCGCCGGGGTGGACGCCCACCGCGAGGTCGTGCACGAGCCCCACGCCCATGCCCGCGTCGCGCGCGCTGCGCTGGGCGGTGGCGAGCTGGGCGTCCGTCAGCCAGGCGAGGCGGCTGTGGAAGTCGACGCGGTCCATCAACTCGCCCCGGGCGCGGGCGGTTTCGGCCGAGCGGGGGTCGCGCAGGGGGGCCGGCCACTTCTGCCAGTCGGAGCCGTACACCTCGGCGAGCGCGCACCAGGTGGCGTGGTCCTCCAGCGCCTCGCCCTCCTCGGCGAGGAAGTCGCAGTAGGCGGCGCGCCGTCCGGGCCCGAGCGGCACGTCCCGTACGAGCTCCAGGGCCTCGCGCTTCAGCTCCCACACGGCGTCGCGGTCGATCAACGCGCCCTTGTCCAGCACGGATTCGCGCTGCCGCTCGGCCCGCTCCAGGAGCGTACGGACGCGGTCGCGGTCCCGCTCGCCGGCGTACGCGAACTCGGGGACGTCCTCGACGCGCAGGTACACGGGGTCGGGGTAGCGGCGGGAGGATGGCCGGTACGGGGAGGGGTCGGTGGGTGCGCCGGGCACGGCCGCGTGCATCGGGTTGACCTGTACGAATCCGGCGCCGAGCGCCCGCCCGGCCCAGGCCGTCAGCTCGGCGAGGTCCCCGAGGTCGCCCATGCCCCAGGAGCGCCGGGACAGCAGCGAGTAGACCTGCACGAGCAGCCCGTACGTACGCCCCGGTGCCGCGGGCAGCCGGGTCGGCGCGACGACGAGATGGGCGCGGGCGGTCCGTCCGTCGGGAGCGGTGGCCTCCAGCTCATGGACACCGAGCGGCAGTTGCTCGGCGGAGGCACGCGTCTCGCCCTGCTCGGTACGGATCCGCAACCGGGTCCCGGCGGGCAGCGCGGCGAGTGCGGAGGCGAGCGAGGAGTCTCCCGGGAAGCCGGGAGGGGCGGCCGGGTCCTGGCCCGCCTGCGCGGGCGCAGCACCGGCGGAAGCGGAACCACCGGCCGCGGACGCCGATCGGCCCAGTGCGGGCGCATCCTCGTCCGCCTCGGGCCGGTTCTCGTCCGGCGCGGGCCGGTTCTTGTCCGGCGTGCGCCCGTCTTCGTCCGGCGTGCGCCCGTTGTCGTCCGGTGCGCGCCCGTTGTCGTCCGCCCCCGGGGCGGATTCGCGCGCCCCGGAGCCGTCGTCGCTCCCGGCGGCCGTCGGCGCGCCGCTCCAGCTCACCAGTGTCGGTGGGAGCAGTCGCTCCCGTAGCTCCGTCTCGCGCGCCGTGAGCGCCGTGCGGATGGCGCCCGGCGTGGCGGCGGCGACGCCCAGTGCGGCGAGGACGGCGACGACCGCGGCGTCCGAGGCCGCGACCGTGCGCCCCGGGGACGGGCTGAAGGAGGTGGCGGCGCCGTGCAGCGGGGCGCGCCGGGAGAGCGGCATCAGACGCCCGGTGGGGGGACCTCGCTCTCACCGTCACGGTAG
>NZ_JAPWHT010000326.1:0-11793 GCF_027270795.1 Streptomyces sp. ActVer | reverse complement strand
CGAACCCGGAAGCTAAGCCTTACAGCGCCGATGGTACTGCAGGGGGGACCCTGTGGGAGAGTAGGACACCGCCGAACTATTATTAATAGAGCTGGTCCCTGAACTTCGGTTCAGGGACCAGCTCTTTTTTGTTCTGCGTCACTTGGAGTTCACGTTGCGCGACCAACATCCCGGACATGGGTACTGCTGCAATGCTCCGGGCCGCGGGCGTGGGAATCGGTGACGAGGTCATCGTGCCGGCGTTCGGCAACGTCGAGGTCGCCGAGGCCGTGATCCAGGCCGGTGCGATGCCGGTCTTCGCCGACATAGACCCGGCCACGTACTGCCTGGATGCCACCGAGGTGAACGCGGCCGTCGGTCCGCGGACGGTCGCTGTCGTCGCCGTACACCGCTTCGGACGGCCCGCTGACATTGCGCGGCTCCGGGACGTCGGACAGCGGCACGGGCTGCTCGTGCTGGAGCAGGGCGAATCCGAGGCGCCGTACGGTGAGATCGAGGAGCGCAGGGCGCATGCGGCGTTCCTCGACGGGCGGTTGAGGGGCGTGCGGACGCCGGTGCGCGGCATCGGACATACGTACCAGCAGTACGTCGTGCGGGTGCCGGGGAACGGGCGGCCGGACCGGGACGCCTTCGCGCGGGCCGTGCGGGCCAAGGGAGTCGAGTGCCGGGTGCCGGTGAAGACGCCCGTGCACCGGATTCCCGTGTTCCGGCGGGACGTCTGTCTGCCGGAGACCGAGCGAGCCGCCGACGAGACGCTTGCTCTGCCCGTCGACGCGTCGTTGACGAGGCGAGAGATGCAGCGGATGGTGTCCGCGTGCAACGCCCTCGGTGGGCTCCTGCAGCCTGCCTTCTAGGCGGTCGAACAGGGTTGGGAGCACGCCGCCGTTCGGGGTATGATCTATTCCGTTGCCGCGAGGGAGACCTCGAAAGGTAACTGGCCCCCCTAGCTCAGTCGGCAGAGCGTCTCCATGGTAAGGAGAAGGTCAACGGTTCGATTCCGTTGGGGGGCTCAGACAAAAAGGCCTCCGCCCTTGTGGGCGGGGGCCTTTTGTGTGTCCGGGACCGGTTCCTCCGGGCCAGGGCTCAGTCGTTCTGAAGGCCGGGAACGCGCATCGCGAGAATGGCCATGTCGTCTGACGGGGCGTCCGACGCGAAGCGTTCCACCGCGCGCATGATGCGGGCGGCCACGGCTCCGGCCGTGAGGCCCGTGCAGGTGGTGAGGACGTCCGTGAGACCGTCGTCGCCCAACATGCGAGTGCCCTCGCGGCGTTCGGTGACGCCGTCCGTCACGCACAGCAGGACGTCGCCCGGGTCGAGCGTGATCGTCTGCTCGTACAGCTCCAGGTCCTCCATCACACCGAGGAGTGGCTGGGGTTCGGCGGCCGGTTCGACCGTGCCGTCCTGGCGGAGGCGCAGGGGGAGCGGGTGGCCGGCGCAGACGACCTTGAGGAGCGCGGAGCCGTCCTCCTGGGGCCACAACTCCCCGTACAGGAGCGTCAGGAAGCGGCTGCGGGCGCCCTCGTCGAGGATCGCGGAGTTCAGGCGCTCCAGGACCGCCGGGCCGCCGAAGCCCTCGCGGGCGAGCAGCCGCAGCGCGTGCCGGGCGAGGCCGGTGACGGCGGCCGCCTCCGGACCCGTACCGCAGACGTCTCCGATGGCGAAGCCGTAGGCGCCGTCGCGGATGGGGAAGAGGTCGTAGAAGTCGCCGCCGACCTCGTTGCCCTCGCCCGCCGCGCGGTAGATGACCTCGACCTCCACGCCGTCGATCTGGGGGAGTTCCGGGGGCAGGAGGCTGCGCTGGAGGGACTGGCTGATGGCCGTGCGCTCCGAGTACAGGCGGGCGTTGTCGAGGGCCAGGGCGGCCCTGCGGCTCAAGTCCTCGGCCAGTTCCAGGATTTCCTGGCGGAAGTGTTCGTCCGACGGCTTGCCGAGCGTCAGCATGCCGATGACGCGGTTGCGGGCCACCAGGGGGAGTACGACCGTCTCGCCGCCGACCGCGGCGGCCGTCTGCAGTGTCGTACCGATGCCGGAGCTCACGGTGGCGGGCTCGCCGAGGCCGAGGCTGCGCATGGAGGTGCGCAGGGCGGCCTGGTGGGCCGCCTCCGCGGGAGCGCCCCAGACGCGGGCGCCCGGGGTCGGGACGGGGTCCGGAGGGGCGATCTTCGACAGAAGGGCCTTGAGGCCGTCGATGCGCTCCTCGTCCTCGTGCAGGACGTACGAAAGATACGGATCCGAGGCCTGGTCGGCGATCGTGTAGACGGCGCACCAGGTGGCCAGGGTCGGGACCGTCATCTGGGCCATCAGGGCCAGTGTCTGGTCGCGGTCGAGCGTGCCCGCGAGGAGGTCCGAGGCCTCGACGAGGAAGGACAGGGAGCCGCGGCGCAGGCGCTCCAGCTCGCCCAGGCGCGCCGACTCCACGGCGAGCGCGATGCGGTCGGCGGCGAACTGGAGGCGAAGGGCCTCCTCGTTCGAATACCGCCCCTGGGCCTCGGCCGCGACGCCGAGCGAACCGGTGAGGCGGCCCTCGACCTTGAGGGGGACCGTGACGACCGAGCGCATGCCCGTGCCGCTGAGGAGCGGTACGGCGCCCGGAACGACCGTCAGGTCCTCGTGCACGGCGGGCATACGGGCCGAGCCGTAGCGGCCGGGGCCCGCTTCCACGGGGACGCGCGCGAAGCGCTGGCGGGCGGAGGGGAGGCCGGTGGAGGCGCGGACCTCCAACTCCGTTTCGTCGTCGGTCGCCAGGAGGAGGAAGGCGGAGTCGCCGTCGAGCATGTCGCGGGCGCGCTCCACCGTGCGCTGGAGGAGGCCGTCCAGGTCGTCGGGGGCCGGCGAGCCGATGAAGACCTCGAAGGGGTCCGACGCCTGACCCTCCGAACTGGTGGTCGTGTCGGATGCGTTGACGCGCAACGGGGTCTGCAGGACTGCGCGTTCGTGGTCGCGTACGAGAAGGCAGACCGTCGAGGGCTCGCCGCCGGTGTCCCGGACGCGCAGGTGCGAGGCGTAGACCGGTGTCACACGGCCGTCGGCGGCGCGGAGGCCGTAGCTGCCCTCCCAGCGGGAGAGTTGGAGTGCCTCGACGATGCCGGTGCTGGTGCCGGGCGTGTGCGGCCAGGCCGCGAGGTCGGTGAGGGGCTTGCCGATGACCTGCTCGGCCGCGTACCCGAACAGTTCCTCCGCGTCCTCGTTCCAGGCGTTGATGGCGCCGGTGCGGTCGATCTGGACCACCGCCACGCGGACGCGGCCGTCGGCGAGCGGGAGGAGGTTGGCCGGGAGGGCGGGGCCGGCCGTGCGTGTGCCCACCGAGCGGTCCGGCAGTTCCAGCTGGAACCAGACCTGCTTGTGCGTGGGTGTGTACTCGACGCCCCAGCGGCCGGCCAGGGCGGCGCAGAGCTGCAGACCGCGGCCTCCCTCGCGGTCGGGGCTGCCCATGTTGATGGCGGTCGCCTGGAGTGGAATCTCACGTTCCGGGTAGCGGTCCCCCACCTCGATCCGTACGCCCTCGTCGCTGCGCAGGCACAGGACGTCGGCGGACGTGCCCGCGTGCACCACGGCATTGGTGACAAGCTCGCTGGTGAGGACCACGGCGTCGTCGACGATGTCGGCGAAGCCCCAACCTTGGAGGGTGTCACGGACGAAGGACCGAGCGGTCGCGACGGACCGCCCGACAGGATCGAAGCTGGCGGCCGCGCGCGCGGTGATCACAGAACTCCTTGTCCGGTTGTCGGAGGGCAGCGCTGCGTGGCCGACCCGCTCCTGCCGTGGCAGGGGCTGGTTCCCCGTCGGCCGGGGATCCTGGGGCGGTCCCCCAGGATGCAGTTCGGTGGTCATGGTGCGGTGCCCCTCCGATGCCTGCCCGCTCGTGCTCGTGCCACCGCCCAGGCCGGAAGGACCGGCGTGGCTGGACAGCCGCATGCAAGGTTACTTACCTTCGCCGTCCGTGCGGATGCCGGTCACCACTGTTTCCACTCCGGAGCGTGTGTGCGGACCATGTGCGAAGCTGCCGAACTGTTATGGCCTGGTTCAGCCATGGTGAAACACTGGGCAAGCTTCAAGGGAAGGTCCGGGCAGGCCGAGTGCCTTCCAGTACGCCGAGCAGTAGTACCCGAGTACGCCGAGCATTAAATGGTCGACCCTTGCGGGAGGGACACAGTGGAGTCTGGCGCAGCGACGCGGGGCACTAAAACGCGCGCGAAAGGCGGACAGTCCCTGAGTAACCAGCGCAAACCACGCAATGGCACCACCACCGTGGACACGGCTGCCCTGGACAGGCTGCTGGCGGCCCTGGTGTCGATGCGGGACGGCAACTTCCGTAAGCGGCTCACGGTCTCGGGCGATGGCGTGATGTCCGAGATTGCGGCGGTTTTCAATGAAGTGGCCGATCGGAATCTGCATCTGACGGGCGAGCTGGCGCGCGTGCGGCGCATGGTCGGCCGCGAGGGCAAGTTGACGGAGCGGCTGGAGTCGGGCGCTTGCGAGGGTTCCTGGGCCACCGCGATCGACAACTCCAACGCGCTGGTCGACGACCTCGTACGGCCCGTCTCCGAGGTCGGACGGGTGCTGTCCGCCGTGGCGGAGGGCGATCTGTCGCCGCGTATGGAGCTGCGGGCGCAGGCCGCGGACGGGAACGGGCATCCGCTGCGCGGGGAGTTCCTGAAGGTCGGGCGCACGGTCAACAACCTGGTCGACCAGCTGTCGACGTTCACCGACGAGGTCACGCGCGTGGCCAGCGAGGTGGGCACCGAGGGCAAGCTGGGCGGGCAGGCCCGGGTGCGTGGTATGTCCGGTTCGTGGAAGGACCTCACGGATTCGGTCAACACCATGGCGTACCGGCTGACGGCTCAGGTGCGGGACATCGCGCTCGTGACCACGGCGGTCGCCAAGGGTGACTTGTCACGGAAGGTCACGGTTCACGTGGCCGGCGAGATGCTGGAGCTGAAGAACACCGTCAACACGATGGTGGATCAGCTGTCCTCTTTCTCCTCCGAGGTGACGCGAGTCGCGCGTGAGGTGGGCACCGAGGGCGAGCTCGGCGGCCAGGCACAGGTGCCGGGTGTGGCGGGTGTGTGGAAGGACCTCACCGATTCGGTGAATCTTATGGCCGGCAATCTGACCGCGCAGGTGCGCGGGATTGCCCAGGTGACGACCGCGGTGGCCAACGGTGACCTCTCGCAGAAGGTGACCGTGTCGGCGCGCGGCGAGGTCGCGCAGCTCGCCGAGACGATCAACCAGATGACCGAGACGCTGCGTACGTTCGCGGACGAGGTCACCCGTGTGGCCAACGAGGTCGGTGGCGAGGGGCGGCTCGGCGGGCAGGCGAACGTGCCGGGCGCGGCGGGAACGTGGAAGGACCTCACCGATTCGGTGAACACGGTCTTCCGGAACCTCACCACTCAGGTGCGGGACATCGCCGCGGTGACGACGGCCGTGGCCAACGGCGACCTGTCGCAGAAGGTCAGCGTCGAGGTCGCCGGCGAGATGCTGGAACTGAAGAACACCGTCAACACGATGGTCGACCAGCTGTCGAGCTTCGGTGCCGAGGTGACCCGCGTGGCGCGGGAGGTCGGTGTCGAGGGTGAGCTGGGCGGCCAGGCGGCGGTGCCGGGCGCGGCCGGTACGTGGAAGGACCTCACGGACTCCGTCAATACGGCGTTCCGGAATCTCACCGGACAGGTGAGGAACATTGCGCAGGTGACGACGGCGGTGGCCAACGGCGATCTGTCGCAGAAGGTCACCGTGGACGTCTCCGGCGAGATGCTCGCGCTGAAGAACACTGTGAACACGATGGTGGACCAGCTGTCGTCCTTCGCCGACCAGGTGACGCGGATGGCGCGTGACGTGGGCACGGAGGGCCGGCTGGGCGGTCAGGCGCGCGTGGACGGTGTGTCCGGCACGTGGAAGGACCTCACCGACTCCGTCAACTTCATGGCGGGCAACCTGACCTCCCAGGTGCGGCAGATCGCCCAGGTGACGACGGCGGTGGCCCGGGGTGACCTGTCGCAGAAGATCGAGGTCGACGCGCGCGGCGAGATCCTGGAGCTGAAGAACACCATCAACACGATGGTCGACCAGCTCAGCGCCTTTGCCGAGCAGGTGACCAGGGTGGCCCGCGAGGTGGGCACGGACGGCCGGCTGGGCGGTCAGGCGCAGGTGCCCGGCGTCGCCGGTGTGTGGCGCGACCTGACCGACTCCGTGAACGGCATGGCCGGCAACCTCACCGCCCAGGTGCGCAACATCGCGCAGGTCGCGACGGCGGTGGCCCGGGGTGACCTGTCGCAGAAGATCGACGTGGACGCGCGCGGCGAGATCCTGGAGCTGAAGAACACCCTCAACACGATGGTGGACCAGCTCTCGAACTTCGCCGAGCAGGTCACGCGGGTGGCCCGTGAGGTGGGCACGGAGGGCATCCTCGGCGGACAGGCCGAGGTGCAGGGTGTCTCCGGCACCTGGAAGGACCTCACACAGTCCGTGAACTTCATGGCGAACAACCTGACCATTCAGGTGCGCAACATCGCCGAGGTCACGACCGCGGTCGCCATGGGTGACCTGTCGAAGAAGATCACCGTCGACGCCAAGGGCGAGATCCTCGAACTCGTCACGACCGTCAACACGATGGTCGACCAGCTGTCGTCGTTCGCCGAGCAGGTGACCCGGGTGGCCCGCGAGGTGGGCACCGAGGGCCAGTTGGGCGGTCAGGCGCGGGTGCCCGGGGTCACGGGCATCTGGAAGGACCTGAGCGACAACGTCAACCTGATGGCCTACAACCTCACCATGCAGGTGCGGAACATCTCGCAGGTCGCGGCGGCCGTCGCCAACGGCGACCTGACGCGGACGGTGACGATCGAGGCCCGCGGCGAGGTCGCGCAGCTCGCCGACACGTTCAACACCATGGTGAAGACGCTGAGTTCGTTCGCCGACCAGGTCACCAAGGTGGCCCGCGAGGTGGGCACGGACGGCATCCTCGGCGGCCAGGCGCGCGTACCGGGCGTGTCCGGTACGTGGAAGGACCTCACCGAGTCCGTGAACGGCATGGCGTCCAACCTGACCGGCCAGGTGCGCAACATCGCGATGGTCACCACGGCCATCGCCAAGGGCGACCTGACCAAGAAGATCGACATCGATGCGCGCGGCGAGATCCTGGAGCTGAAGACCACCATCAACACGATGGTCGACCAGCTGTCGTCGTTCGCCGAGGAGGTCACCCGAGTAGCCCGCGAGGTGGGCACGGAGGGCCAGTTGGGCGGTCAGGCGCGCGTTCGCGATGTCGACGGCACCTGGCGCGACCTCACCGAGTCGGTGAACGAGATGGCCGGGAACCTCACCCGGCAGGTGCGTGCCATCGCGCGCGTGGCCACCGCGGTGACCCGTGGCGACCTGAACCTGAAGATCGACGTGGACGCCTCGGGCGAGATCCAGGAACTTCAGGACTACATCAACAAGATGATCGCCAACCTGCGCGACACCACCATCGCCAACAAGGAGCAGGACTGGCTGAAGGGCAACCTCGCCCGGATCTCCGGTCTGATGCAGGGCCGGCGCGACCTCGCCGACGTGGCCTCGCTGATCATGAGCGAGCTGACTCCGGTGGTCTCGGCGCAGCACGGCGCGTTCTTCCTGGCGATGCCGCTGGACGACGGCAAGGACGTGGGCGCCGCGCACGACGACTCGTACGAACTGCGCATGCTCGGGTCGTACGGGTACTCCATGGGCTCCATGCCGACGTCGTTCAGGCCAGGGGAGACGCTGATCGGGACGGCCGCCAAGGAGAAGCGGACGATTCTCGTGGAGAACGTGCCGCCGGGGTACCTGAAGATCGCGTCCGGGCTCGGTGAGGCGCCTCCCGCGCATGTCATCGTGCTGCCGGTGCTCTTCGAAGGGACCGTGCTCGGTGTGATCGAGCTGGCGTCGTTCCACTCGTTCACGCACATCCAGAAGGACTTCCTCAGCCAGATCGCCGAGATGATCGCGACGAGCGTCAACACGATCGCGGTCAACACGAAGACCGAGGTACTGCTCAAGCAGTCGCAGGAGTTGACGGAGCAGCTGCGGGAGCGGTCGGCCGAGCTGGAGAACCGGCAGAAGGCCCTCCAGGCGTCCAACGCCGAGCTGGAGGAGAAGGCCGAGCTGCTGGCCCAGCAGAACCGCGACATCGAGGTCAAGAACACCGAGATCGAGGAGGCGCGGCAGGTCCTGGAGGAGCGCGCCGAGCAACTCGCGGTCTCCATGCGCTACAAGAGCGAGTTCCTTGCCAATATGTCGCACGAGCTGCGTACGCCGCTCAACTCGCTGCTGATCCTGGCCAAGCTGCTCGCCGACAACGCGGACTCCAACCTCACCCCGAAGCAGGTCGAGTTCGCCGAGACGATCCACGGCGCGGGCTCCGACCTGCTCCAGCTGATCAACGACATCCTCGACCTGTCGAAGGTCGAGGCGGGCAAGATGGACGTGTCGCCGACACGTATCGCGCTGGTCCAACTCGTCGACTACGTAGAGGCCACTTTCCGTCCGTTGACGGCGGAGAAGGGCCTCGATTTCTCCGTACGGGTGTCGCCGGAACTGCCGGCCACGCTGCACACGGACGAACAGCGGCTCCTTCAGGTGCTGCGCAACCTGCTCTCCAACGCGGTGAAGTTCACCGACTCCGGAGCGGTCGAACTGGTCATCCGGCCCGCGGGCGCGGAAGTGCCGGTCGCCATCCGGGAACAGCTCTTGGAGGCGGGTTCACTGCGGGACGCGGACGCCGATCTGATCGCGTTCTCCGTGGCGGACACGGGAATCGGGATCGCGGGCAGCAAGATGCGGGTGATCTTCGAGGCGTTCAAGCAGGCGGACGGCACGACGAGCCGCAAGTACGGCGGTACGGGACTGGGGTTGTCCATCTCCCGGGAGATCGCGCGACTGCTGGGCGGCGAGATCCACGCGCAGAGCGAGCCGGGACGCGGCTCGACCTTCACCCTGTATTTGCCGCTGCACCCGAGCGAACTGCCCCCCCAGGGCTATCCGCAACTCGGTACGCCCATGGAGAACGGGGCGCTTCCCGCGGGTTCGGACGACGAGAACGGGGGTCACGTGGAGACCCCCGCCGAGGTCAAGTCGTACCAGGAGACCCAGAACGGGGCCGCCGCGCTCTTCAGGCGACGTCGCAGGGCGATGCCCTCGGCCCAGCAGCGGCCCGCCCTTCCGGGGCCGCAGACGCAGGCTCGGGATTCCTGGACCGTCGGAGGTGAGGAGACGTCCGTGCACTCGCGCGCCGTCATCCGCTTCGAGGGCGAGAAGGTGCTGATCGTCGACGACGACATCCGCAACGTGTTCGCGCTCACCAGCGTCCTGGAGCAGCACGGACTGTCGGTGCTGTACGCCGAGAACGGCCGCGAAGGCATCGAAGTGCTGGAACAGCACGACGATGTGACGGTCGTTCTGATGGACATCATGATGCCCGAGATGGACGGATACGCGACCACGACGGCGATCCGTCGGATGCCCCAGTTCGCCGGGCTGCCGATCATCGCGCTCACCGCGAAGGCGATGAAGGGCGACCGGGAGAAGGCGATCGAGTCGGGTGCTTCCGACTATGTGACGAAGCCGGTCGATCCCGATCATCTTCTCGCGGTCATGCAGCAGTGGATGCATGGACAGTGACAGGGTGGCAGGAGTGACCGGGCGGCCGGGAACGGCCGTGTGGCCAGGGGTGCTCGGGCGGTGGCCCGGGCGCGCCGGGCTGTTGACTGAGTGTGCCCGAGGCGGTGTAGAAACCCAGGATTCGGGGAACCTTCTGGTCTCCCGCTACGTTTCTGCTACGTGCACAGTGACATCGCGGTGACAGGGTGTGGCGACAGGCGGGGTGCGGCTACCATGACCGGCACAAGGACGGGCGACGCAAGGGAGTCGTCCCCTGGGGCGGCGCCCGGTGCACTGCCGGGACGAGGAGGGCGGGCCATGGTGCAGAAGGCCAAGATCCTCCTGGTCGATGACCGGCCGGAGAATCTGCTGGCGCTGGAGGCGATTCTCTCCGCGCTCGATCAGACACTGGTTCGGGCATCTTCCGGGGAGGAAGCGCTCAAAGCACTGCTCACGGACGACTTCGCGGTCATTCTGCTGGACGTCCAGATGCCGGGCATGGACGGTTTCGAAACCGCCGCGCACATCAAGAGGCGAGAACGGACCCGGGACATCCCGATCATCTTCCTCACGGCGATCAACCACGGCCCGCACCACACCTTCAGGGGATACGCGGCGGGTGCGGTGGACTACATCTCGAAGCCGTTCGACCCGTGGGTGCTGCGCGCGAAGGTCTCGGTCTTCGTAGAGCTCTACATGAAGAACTGCCAACTCCGGGAGCAGGCCGCGCTGCTGCGGCTCCAGCTCGAAGGCGGTGGCGGCAAGGCGGCGGTCGGCGACACCAAGGAGCCGGCGGGGCTGCTCGCCGAACTCTCCGCGCGGCTCGCGGCTGTCGAGGAGCAGGCCGAGGCCCTCTCCAAACAGCTCGACGACGACTCGGCGGACGCGGCCGCGGTGGCCACCGCGGCCCATCTCGAACGCAAACTCACGGGGTTGCGCCGGGCGCTGGACGCGTTGGAACCGGGGACGGGGAGTGGGGCGGCTTCTTCGCTGCCCTCGCAGAACTGAGTCGCGCCGGCTCAGGCGGGTGTGTCGCTCACAGGTCGGTGGGGGTTGGGCGCGCAGTTCCCCGCGCCCCTTACGGGGCGCGGGTGAGGGCAACGTCGTTGTCCACGGCCAGGGTTGGTGTTGAGGCGGCGTCAGTTCGGTGCCCTGTGTGGGCGACACGAACGGGTGAAGCAGTAGGCACACGTGTCCGCAGTGGTCTCCACCGGTAACCTCACACTCATGGCCCCACGTCAGTCCGCAGCCAAGAAGGCGCCCGCGAAGAAGGCGGCCGCACCGAGGAAGGCTGCGGCGAAGAAGGCCCCCGCGAAGAAAGCCCCGGCGAAAAAGGCGCCCGCGAAGAAGGCCGCGGCCAAGAAAGCCGCGCCTCCGAAGCCGGCGCCCAACCCGACCGGGGGCGTGTACAAGCTGGTGCGTGCCCTGTGGCTGGGGGTCGCGCATGCCGTCGGCGCCGTGTTCCGCGGCATAGGGCGGGGCGCGAAGGGGCTCGACCCGGCGCATCGAAAGGACGGTCTCGCGCTGCTGCTGCTCGGTCTGGCACTCATTGTCGCGGCCGGGACCTGGTCCAACCTCCGTGGTCCGGTTGGCGACCTCGTCGAGATGCTGGTGACCGGTGCCTTCGGCCGCCTCGACCTGCTCGTGCCGATACTGCTCGGGGTCATCGCCGCGCGCCTCATCCGGCATCCGGAGAAGCCCGAGGCCAACGGCCGCATCGTGATCGGTCTTTCCGCGCTCGTCATCGGTGTGCTCGGCCAGGTCCACATCGCCTGCGGGGCGCCCGCGCGCAGCGACGGAATGCAGGCGATAAGGGACGCGGGCGGGCTCATCGGCTGGGGTGCGGCGACACCGCTGACGTACACGATGGGCGAGGTCCTCGCCGTACCGCTTCTTGCGCTGGTCACGGTCTTCGGGCTGCTGGTGGTCACCGCGACACCGGTCAACGCCATTCCGCAGCGGCTGCGCATGCTGGGCGCCCGGCTCGGCCTCGTACACCCTCGTGAGACGGACGACGGCTTCGGCGAGGACGACGAGCGCTACGACGACCAGTGGCGCGAGGCGCTGCCCGCGAGCCCCCGGCGGCGCCGGGCGGCGCCCGGGGAGTACGACCCGGACAGTGCCGAGCAGGAGGCGCTCTCCGCGCGCCGGGGCCGCCGTCGGCGGCCCCGAACG
>NZ_JAPWHT010000325.1:0-11835 GCF_027270795.1 Streptomyces sp. ActVer | reverse complement strand
GCCGCACAAGCCATGCACGACGCCGCTGCCGCCGTACTCGAAGCCGGTACGGACGGGGCCGGCGCCGTGCTGCAGGCGGAGTTGCTGCGCGCCGCTCACACCGCGCGGATCAGCGGCCTGCCCAGGATCGCCGCCTCGGCGGTCTCCGTGGTCACGCAACTGCGCGCCGCCCGCTGCGCCGATCCGGCGTACCGACTCACGGATCTGACCGCGGCACTCCGCGAAGTCCTCGGGACAGCCCATCGCCTTCCGGGCTCAACGGGCCCCGAACTCGCCGCCCTGCGCGGCACCGCACGGCAGCCGTACACCCCGGACGGATCCCTGCGGCTGTACGGGCTCTTCTCCGAGCCCGTCCTCACTGCGACCGGATACGCGGGAGCGGTCACCTGGGCGTCCGACGCCGAGGGCCGTCTCTACACGGTCTCGGATGTCGTCCCGGGAGGGCCCGGCCGGGCGGTGGGTGCGGCCGACCGGGCCGTACGCATCGGGGACACGGCTCTCACCCACCGCGAACTGTCGAGGCCCGGGCTCGCCGTGTCCGGCGCGACCGTCTCCCCGACGGGCCGACTGGGTGCGGGCGCGGGCGTACGGGCCGTGCGCGCGTCCGGCGCCGCCTGGCGCGAGGACCCTCTCGCCGGCCTGTGGCGACTGCCCGTCGCCGATCAGGTTTCACGTGCCCTGACCGGCGGGGACGGCCTGCTGTTCCTCGACGTGACCCTCACCGGTACGGTCCGCGAGGCGGCGGGCGACTGCCTGCTCGCCGACTGCGACGGACTGACGCTCCGCCTCGCCGCCGCCCATGACCACCCCGCGCTGCCCTACCGCGACAACCTCCGTCTCCTCGCGGCCGCCCCGGGCACCCGACTGCGGGTCGTCGCCCGCCTCGACCCGTCTCCCCTGCCCCGGGCGCTGATCCTCGCCGCGGACCACCCGCGCGATCCCGGGGCCCATCTCGACCTGGGCCTCGACCGCCTCCAGCACGCGGACCTGCCCGCCCCGGCGATGGCACCCGTTGGATCGCCACCCGCCCCGGACGAAGCTCCGCTGCATCTCCTGCGCCGCCGTGTCCACCAGGCGGCCTCGGCGGGCCGTCGCGTGCTCGCCTTCCCCGGAGACAGCGCCACCGACAGCCGTCGCCTGGGCCGCTACGGTTTCGCCTGCGCCGGAGACCTCCTCGACGAACTCCATTCGGCCGCAGCCGACCGGTCCCGCGACGTCTTCGGCCGTCTCGTTCCCGCCGACGTCAACCGGTTCGCCCACGCCTGGCTCGCGGCGGCCCACTACACCGAGGAGGTCGACCGATCACTGTGCGCCGCGGCGTGGGGAGCGGATCCGGCGCTGTCGCCCTCCCTCTGATCGAGGCCGATGGCTGCCCTCACAGCGCCAGGAACTCGGACAGACCGTCCAGGAGCCGTTCGACGTCCTCCGTGTTGTTGTAGGGGGCCAGGCCGATCCGGAGACCACCGGTGTCGCCCAGCCCGAGTCGACGGGAGGCCTCGATCGCGTAGAAGGACCCCGACGGCGCGTGGACGCCACGCTCCGCGAGGAACCGGTATGCCTCCACCGACGAGCGATCCTCGAACGTGAGCAACAGGGTGGGAGTGCGATCGACCGCCCTGGAGTGGACTTGGACCCCTGGAAGCGAGGACAAGCCCTTGTCGAGCTGTGCGCGCAGGGCCTGTTCGTGCGCTTCAAGCGCCATGAACGCCGAGGCGAGGCGCTGCCGTCGCGTTCCTGTGGCCTCCGTGTCGAGCCCGGCGAGGAAATGCACCGCCGCTTCGGTGCCCGCGAGGAACTCGTAGGGCAGTGTGCCCAGTTCGAAGCGCTCCGGCACCGCGTCGGTTGAGGGCAGGAGCTTGTCCGGCTGCAACGTCTCCAGCAACTCCGGCCGCGCGGCGAGGACTCCGTGGTGAGGGCCGAGGAACTTGTACGGAGAACAGACGAAGAAGTCCGCGCCGAGCCGCTCCAGGTCGACCAGCGCGTGGGCGGTGTGGTGGACTCCGTCGACATACGTCAGCGCTCCGGCGTCGCGAACCAGGCCGGAGATCTTGGCGACCGGGGGACGCGTTCCGATCAGGTTGGAGGCGGCGGTGACAGCTACCAGCCGGGTGCGCGGAGACAGAACGGCACGGACGTCGGCGGCGGTCAGTTCTCCGGTGGCGGGATCGAAGTCGGCCCAGCGCACGGTGGCACCGGCCTGGGCAGCGGCCTGAACCCATGGGCGGATGTTGGCGTCGTGGTCGAGACGAGTGACGACCACCTCGTCCCCGGGCGACCACGTCTTGGCGAGGGCACGGGAGAAGTCGTAGGTGAGCTGAGTGGCGCTGCGACCGAACACGATCCCTCTCGGGTCCGCTCCCAACAGGTCGGCCAGGGCCTGCCGGGCCTTCGTGACGATGCTCTCGGCGTTCCGCTCCCCCGGTGTCCCTTGCCCCCGGTTCGACAGAGGCTGCGCCAGCGCATCGGCAATGGCCCGGATGACGGGCTGTGGCGTCTGGGTACCGCCGGGCCCGTCGAAGTGCGCCGTCCCGGCGCTCAGCGCCGGGAACTGGGAGCGGAGGGCGGTGATGTCGTACGTCACGAGGGCTCCTGTCCATTTCCGGAATGCGGCCGCATCGGCGCTCCGCCTGACTACGGTCGCAGTCTCCAGTACGTCCGCCAGGACCGACTTGTGGGACAGCGGCCGGCCGCTGTCCCACAGGTTGCCTGTCATCCCTCAGAGTGTCCCCTGCGCGAAGTCACCGCGACGGGCGGAGCATCCTCGGCGGTGTGAAGTTCGTGTACGCAGGGTCCAGCGGCAGGTCCGCACCGGTGCCCAGGTCCAGCACCTTCTGGTACGCCGGGCCCATCGCGCTGACCGAGGCGTTGAGCCGTGTCGGTGTGGTGCTCGGCCACTGCCCGTCGTCGATCCGGTCGAGCAGTGTCCGCAGCATGACCAGTTCGTCGGCGGAGCTGAACGAGCAGTGCCCACCGCGGTCCACCCAGAGCTGCCGCAGCGAGGCGGAGTTGCCGTGGCGGCGGATCCGGTCGGCGTACCACCGCTCCTGGTCGGTCACCGCGCCGCCGTCGCCGGTCGAGTGCAGGGTGACGACGGGGGCCGGGGTCGTGCCGCGGACGATGCCGTGGCGGTACTGGTAGGCCACCGCCTTCGCGTCGGGCCGGATCCGTGGCGCCTTCGCCAGGCGTTTCAGGTCGGCGTCCAGGTCTCCTCCGGGTGCGGCGGCGTACGCGTCGCGGGCCAGGTCCTGCTGGCTTGACCTGGCGAACAGCCGACCGTAGTCGATGCCGGTGTTCCAGGACGGGTTGCCGCCCGCGCGGGCCTCCAACTCGGTCCGGCCGACCGGCCCGATTCCATAGCTGTACGCCCATTTCGTCCACAGCGACTGGGCGGCGACCAGTTCGTCGGTCGTCGTCGGCTTCGGTTCGTGCGCCGCGTACCACCCCGGGATGTTCGCCACGGCTCTTTCCCTCCCTACGCACCGTTCGCCACGCCGTACGTGACGGTGGCGATCGTCGGCGTCGTCTGCGTCCAGGTCGCCCTCGTCGCGGTGTGGATGCTGCTCGCCATGGTCCGACGCGGCGCGATCTTCTCGCCGCTGGCCTTCCGGTGGGTCGACATCGTCATCGGATCCTCCGTCGTGGCGACGCTGCTGGCGATCGGGGTCGCCGGACACCTCTTCGTGGCCGACATTCCTTCTCCTGACGACGGCATGGAGGAGCTCAGCGCCTTGGGCGCCGCGATCACGAGCGTCGGCGTCGGAACGGCGTTCGCGATGCTCACCGTCATCATGCGAAGCCTCTTGCGCAAGGCGACGGATCTGCAGACCGAGATCGCCGCGGTCGTCTGATGGCGATCGTCGTCGACCTCGACGTCCAGCTCGCCAGACACAACCTGTCGGTCGGCGAGTTCGCCGCTGCCGTCGGCATCACGCCCGCCAACATCGCCGTGTTGAAGAACGGCCGCGCGAAGGCGGTGCGGTTCACGACCCTGGACGCGATCTGCCGCACACTCGACTGCCAGCCCGGTGACGTACTGCGCTGGGTACCCGACGACGACACGACCGACGACTGAGGGCTGCTGGACCTACTCCTGCTGGACCTGCTGGAGCTGAGGGCCTGCTTGGAAAGGACTCGTCACAGCCACACTTCGAGGACCCTGACCAGCGCCGTCGCCTCACGGTGCAGAGGTCCGGCACCGAATTCACCATCCGTATTCGTCCGAGCGAACCTTATGCGTTCCTCATCCGTTGTCCCCAAGGGCCGCCCCCGTGGCGGCCCTGCCCCTGACCGGGCCCGGAGTGACACATGAGGAGGAGGTATCGCATGGCACAGCAAACCCGTGCGTCCTCCACCTCCGACGGCCGACACCTCACCCCCATCGCCGGCGCACTCCTGTCGGCACTGTTCGCTCTCCTCGGCGTCCTCGGCCTCCAGGGCAGCCCCGCCGCGGCCTCCACCGTCGCATCGGCGTCGGCAACAGCCCTCGCCCACCAGAACCTGGCACCGGCCGCGGAGATCCCCCCGGCCACGAGTGTCGCCACCAAGGCCGACACCCGTAGCAACGCCGACGACAAGTGCACCACCGCCTGCGGCCAGCAGCCCCGGGTAGGCAGGGCCGCGCCGGGCGAGTGGCACACCCTGTCTCCGGGCGGGGTGTCCGTCCCGCCCGGCCCGGTGCTCCCTCTGCCGGAGTCCGGGCCGCAACTGCCGCTCTCGCAGGGCGTCTTCACACCTCCACAGCATTCCGAGCGTCACAGCGGGCGGGGCCCGCCGCCTTCCAACGGCATCTGACGTCACCCAGTCAATCCTCACCGCACCCTTCTCACGGCTGCGGTATGCCTGTTGGAGGCACCCTTGACGCGAGCCATTCGCGTGCGGGCGTTCTTCGCCCTTGCCGTTCTCGCCCTGTCGCTCTACATCACCCTGACCGTGCCGGTCCGCCTCGGACTCGATCTGCGCGGCGGCACTCAGATCGTCCTGGAAACCCGGGACTCACCCACAGCCAAGGCCGACTCGGAGGCCACCGACCGCACTTTGGAGGTACTGCGTCACCGCATCGACGCGCTCGGCGTCGCCGAACCCAGCATCGCCCGTTCCGGAGACAACCGGATCATCGTCGAGCTGCCCGGCATCCAGGACCCGCGTGAGGCCGCCGACGTCCTGGGCCGTACCGCCCAACTCGCCTTCCATCCGGTCCTCGGTACCGCGGACACCGGCGAAACCTCACGTCAGCCGCTGCCCAAGCAGCCGGCGGAACTCGTCCTGCCCGACGAATCCGGTCAGCCCGTGCGCCTGGGCCCGTCGGCGCTCACCGGCGCGGACGTCGACAGCGCCGAGGCGCGCATCGACCAGCAGAGCGGGGTCGGCTGGTACGTCGGTGTCGACTTCAAGGGAGCGGGCGGCGACGCCTGGGCCCGCCTGACGGGCGAGGCGGCGTGTCGTCCCGCCGGCGATCCGGCTCGCCGCGTCGCCATCGTCCTGGACGACAAGGTCATCTCCTCCCCCCAGGTCAACTTCTCCGTCGCCTGCCGTACGGGCATCGACGGCGGGTCCACTCAGATCACCGGCTCCTTCAGCCGTGACGAGGCCCGCGAACTGGGCCTCCTCATCAACGGCGGAGCCCTGCCGGTGCCGGTCGAGACCGTCGAACAGCGCACCGTCGGCCCGACCCTGGGCGCATCGGCCATCGAGGCCAGTGCCCGGGCCGCCGTCATCGGCACCGCGCTGACCTCCCTGTTCATCATCGCCGTCTACCGACTCCTCGGTGCCCTGGCCGCCGTGGCCCTCGCCTGTTACGGAGTCATCTCCTACGCGGCTCTGGCCGCGCTCGGCGCCACCCTCACCCTCCCGGGGCTCGCCGGGTTCGTCCTGGCCATCGGTATGGCCGTCGACGCCAACGTGCTCGTCTTCGAACGGGCCCGCGAGGAGTACGCGGCCCGCCAGAGCAAGGGCCTGCGCGCCGCCCTCACCGCCGGATTCCGCAACGCGTTCAACGCCATCGCCGACTCGAACATCACCACCCTCATCGCCGCGGGCCTGCTCTTCTTCCTCGCCTCCGGACCTGTCCGCGGCTTCGGCGTCACCCTGGGCATCGGCGTTCTCGCCTCCATGCTCAGCGCCCTGGTCATCACGCGTGTACTCGCCGACTTCGCGGTCGCCCGTCGGTCCGTACGACGCCGTCCCCGTCTCACCGGCATAGCGGACACCGGAAAGGTCCGCGACTGGCTGGTCCGCCGCGATCCCGACCTGATGCGCCGTCGCCGCACCTGGCTGGCCGCGTCCGCCGTCGCCCTCGTCCTGGCCGCCTCGGGCATCGCGCTCCGGGGGCTGAACTTCGGCGTCGAGTTCACCGGCGGACGGCTCATGGAGTACGCCACCTCCACCCCCGTAGATGCCGACCGCGCCCGGGACGCACTGGCCGACGCGGGTCTGCCCCGCGCGGTCGTCCAGACCTCCGGCGACGGCGACCTCTCCGTACGGACGGACCAACTGTCCAACGCCGAGGCGGCGAAGGTGGACAAGACGATCGGCGACCTCGCGGGCAGTGCCGACAAGATCCGCGACGAGCTCATCGGCCCCAGCCTCGGGGACGAACTGCGCCGGGGAGCTCTCATCGCCCTCGCCTCGGCCCTGGCCGCCCAGTTGCTGTATCTCGCGGTGCGCTTCCGCTGGACCTTCGGCACATCCGCGGTCGCCGCGATGGCCCACGACGCCCTGATCCTCGTAGGTGTCTTCGCCTGGCTCGGCAAGCCGATCGACGGCGTGTTCCTCGCGGCCCTGCTGACCGTGATCGGATACTCCGTCAACGACTCCGTCGTCGTCTTCGACCGCATCAGGGAACTGTCGGCCGGCGACCGGAAGACACCCTTCTCGCGCCTCGCCAACACCGCCATCCTGCAAACACTCCCCCGCACGGTGAACACGGGCATGGGAGCCGTGTTCATCCTCTCCGCCCTCACCCTGCTGGGCGGAGACTCCCTGACCGACTTCGCCCTCGCCCTGCTCATCGGCATCGTCGTGGGCACGTACTCCTCGATGTTCACCGCCGCACCCCTGGCCATCGAACTCCAGGCCCACAGCACCGCACCGCCGCCCAACGCCACACCCCGATCAGCCCCGCGCGGCGCGGCAGTGATCTAGGAGTACGCCACAGCAGAACTCCGCTTCTGACCTGCGCATACGAAGTCGATCGAGCATGGCGAGACATCTCCGGATCAGTCACCTCTCACCGGGCGGTCCGGCTGATATCGTCCTGGCCCACCGAACAGGCAGGGGGGCTCCCCCTGCGACGGCGGGACGAAGGAGTGCTGCGCCATGCGAGTTCTCTTGGTCGGAGCGGGAGGCGTCGGGACCGCGATCACGAGGATCGCGGCCCGGCGTTTCTTCTACGAGCACATGGTCGTCGCCGACTACGACCCGGCGCGGGCCGAGTCGGCCGTCGCGGCTCTCGGGGAGGACGAGCACAGGTTCACGGCGGTGCGACTCGACGCCTCGGACGCGGCCGGTGTGCGGGCCGCGCTCGCCGAGCACCGCTGCGACGTCCTGCTCAACGCAACCGACCCCCGTTTCGTGCTGCCACTGTTCGACGCGGCGCTCACCCATGGCGCCCACTACCTGGACATGGCGATGTCCCTGTCCCGGCCGCACCCGACCCGCCCCTACCAGGAGTGCGGCGTGAAACTGGGAGACGCCCAGTTCGCGCGGTCCGCCGAGTGGGAGGCGGCGGGCCGGCTCGCGCTGGTCGGCATGGGCGTGGAGCCGGGCCTGTCGGACGTCTTCGCCCGCTACGCCGCCGACGTCCTCTTCGACGAGATCGAGGAGATCGGCATCCGTGACGGCGCCAACCTGGTCGTGGAGGGCTACGACTTCGCCCCGTCCTTCAGCATCTGGACGACCATCGAGGAATGCCTCAACCCACCGGTCGTCTACGAAGCGGAGCGAGGCTGGTTCACCACACCGCCCTTCAGCGAGCCTGAGGTCTTCGACTTCCCCGAGGGCATCGGTCCGGTGGAGTGCGTCAACGTCGAGCACGAGGAAGTGCTGCTGGTCCCCCGGTGGTTGAAGGCCCGCCGGGTCACCTTCAAGTTCGGTCTCGGCGACGAGTTCATCGGCGTGCTCCAGACCCTGCACAAACTGGGCCTGGACCGCACCGACCCGGTCAGCGTGAACGGCGGCACCGAGACCGGCATCGGGACGGCGGGCAAGGTCATGGTCTCCCCGCGGGACGTGGTCGCCGCCTGTCTGCCCGACCCGGCCGGCCTCGGGGACCGTATGCACGGCAAGACGTGCGCGGGTACGTGGGTCAAGGGCACCAAGGACGGCCGGCCTCGGGAGGTCTACCTCTACCACGTGGTCGACAACCAGTGGTCGATGCGGGAGTACGGCTCCCAGGCCGTGGTCTGGCAGACCGCCATCAACCCCGTGGCCGCTCTCGAACTCATCGCGTCGGGGGCATGGCACGGCAGCGGAGTCCTCGGCCCCGAGGCACTGCCGCCCCGCCCGTTCCTCGACCTGCTGACGGAGTACGGATCACCGTGGGGCATGCGCGAGGACACGGCCGGACAAGAGGACACGGCCGGACAAGGGGACGGGAACGGCAGCCCCGGCCTCTGACTCCCACGTACCGCCTGCCGTCCCTGCCGCCCAGGCGTCTGCGGACGCCTACCCAGGTGACATGCGTATCCAAGAGGCCCTCAATAGCGTAAAAAGTTCCACAACGCCCTGTTGTATGGATTCACGCACAACCGGAGCGAGGGAACATGGCCAACGACACTGCGGACGCACCCCCACCTGTCGGATTGAAGGCCAACGCGATCGGCTTCGTCGACGCGCTCGTCATCGGTCTCAACTCCACCTCCCCGGCGTACTCGCTGGCGGCGGTCATCGGTCCGATCGTGGCGCTGGTGGGCATCTACGCCCCGGGCGTGATGATCGCGTCGTTCGTGCCGATGCTGTTGATCGCGTCGGCGTTCTACTACCTCAACAAGGTCGACCAGGACTGCGGTACGACCTTCTCGTGGGTCACCCGGGCCATGGGGCCGTGGGCCGGCTGGCTCGGTGGATGGGCCATCGCGATGACCGGAGTTCTGGTGGTCGGGTCACTGGCGGACGTCGCGGTGAGCTTCGCGCTGCTCGCCTTCGGCCTCGACAGCTGGGCCGACAACGACTTCGTACGCCAGTCACTCGCGGTGCTGCTCATCCTCGTGATGACGGCCGTGTGTGTCATCGGCACCGAGGTGTCGGCCAAGGTGCAGAACGTCCTCATCCTGGCGCAGGTCGCCTGTCTGCTCGCCTTCGTCGTGGTGGCGCTCTACCGGGTCTACGCGGGCACCAGCTCCTTCGACTCCATCGACCCCGCCTTCAAGTGGCTGAACCCCTTCGGAGCCGGCGGCGCATCGCTGACCGGAGCCCTGCTGCTGGGGGTGTTCATCTACTGGGGCTGGGAGTCGGCGGTCAATCTCACCGAGGAGGTCGAGAACTCCGCCACCGCTCCCGGCAAGGCGGGCGTCTGGTCGACGGTCGTACTGCTGGTGACCTATCTGTCGGTCGGTTTCGCGGTCGTGGCCTACGCCGGTACGACCTTCCTCGCCGAGAACGCCGACGAGGAGGAGTTCGTCTTCGCCCTGCTCGCCACCGAGGTGATGGGCGGCTGGGACTGGGTCGTGCTGCTGGCGGTTTCGACGTCCGCGCTGGCGTCGACGCAGACGACGATCATCCCGGCGTCGCGCACGGCACTGTCCATGGCCCGCCGCCACGCGCTGCCCGAGCACTTCGCACACATCCACCAGCGGTTCCGTACGCCCGACGTCAGTACGTGGTGGGTCGCCGGCATCGCCATCGCCTGGTATCTCGTTGTCAACCAGATCAGCACCAACGCCCTCTTCGACTCGCTCACCGCGCTGTCGCTGCTGATCGCGTTCTACTACGCGCTCACGGGTGTCGCCTGCGCGGTCTACTACCGCCGCCATCTGACCGAGAGCGTGCGCTACTTCGTACTCATCGGCCTGGGCCCGCTGGCCGGCGCCGGGCTGCTGGCGTGGCTGCTGGTGGAATCGGTCACCGACATGGCCGACCCCGCGAACTCCTACAGCGGTGTCTCGTGGTTCGGGCTCGGTCCCCCGCTCGTCATCGGCATCGGGATCGCCCTCGTGGGTGTGGTGCTCATGGTCGTACGGCGGCTGATGTCGCCTGTCTTCTGGTCGGAACGCCCGGGTGTGGCCGACGCCGATCTCGTCCACGGCAAGGAGTCCTGAGATGTCGGTTGTCCTCGGATACGACGAGTCGCCGGGCGCGGCCCGCGCACTGCGCGTCGCGATCGAGGTGTCCGCCGCGTTCGACGAGCCGCTCGTGCTGGTCTACGGCGCCGCGGCTCCGGGAACCGTGGGCGAGGAGTACGGGGCTCACCACGAGGCCGTCCGCGAGGCCGGACGCGTCGCACTCCACCACGCCGTCGGTGTGGCCGACGAGGCCGACGTACGGACAACCGTCGAAATCATCGACCAGAAGCCGGCCCAGGCACTGATCGATGCCGCGTCACGCCACGGGGCGCGGTTCATCGTGGTGGGCAGCTGGGGAGAGAGCCCGATGCGCGGGGCACTGCTGGGCTCCACTCCCCACAAGCTGCTCCATCTGTCGAGCGTCCCGGTCCTCTGCGTGCCGACCGAACAGTGAGCCATTCCTTCCGACCCCGGTGATGAGTTTTCGCGCCCGTACCCGTCACACGTACGACGGGACATTGCGAGGCGGAAGGATGACGTCATGAGTGCGGACACGCGGCCGGAGGAGCTGGGCGTGAGCAGTCTGGGTGAGGTCGACGAGCCGACGTTCACGGGGCTGGCGGAGCGGCACCGGCGGGAGCTGCACGTGCACTGCTACCGGATGCTCGGATCGTTCGAGGACGCCGAGGACACCGTCCAGGAAACCTTCCTCCGTGCCTGGCGGCGGCGGGAGACCTTCGAGGGGCGGTCGACGTTCCGGGCCTGGCTGTACCGGATCGCCACCAACGCCTGCCTGGACCTGCTCGCCAAGTGCCGCCCGGAGCCCGCGACCGGCGGCGAGGTGCTGTGGCTGCAGCCCTACCCGGACCGGCTGCTCGACGAGCTGCCCGCGGGCGACGCGGACGAGCCGGAGACCGTCGCCGTCGCGCGGGAGACGATCGAGCTGGCGTACCTGGTCGCGGTCCAGCACCTCGCGCCGCGCCCGCGGGCCGTGCTGATCCTTCGGGATGTGCTCGGCTGGCCGGCCAAGGAGGTCGCGGAGCTCCTCGGGGACTCCGTCAACTCCGTGAACAGCGCGCTGCAGCGGGCCCGCGCCGGCATGCGGGAGCACCTCCCCGCCGAGCGGCAGGACTGGACCGGCGGCGAACAGGACGCCGGGACGCGCGAGCTGGTGCGCCGCTTCACCGACGCGAGTGTCGCCAAGGACGTCGACGGTCTCGCTGCCATGCTGCGGGACGACGTCCGCTGCTCGATGCCGCCCACCCCGGGCCTGTACGTCGGCCGGGACACGGTGGTGAACAACTGGGTCGAGGACGGGTTCGCGGACCTGGGGCGCCTGCGCTGCGTCCTCACCTCGGTGAACCGGCAGCCCGCTCTCGCCTTCTACCTCTGGCAGGAGCAGGAGGACGCGTACCTGCCGCTGACGATCGACGTCCTGCGCATCACCGGCGGGGCGATCACCGAGATCGTCACATTCCACGACGACCGGTTCCCGCGGCTCGGGCTGCCGGAGCGTCTGTCGGCGGACGGCACGGAGTAGTCCCGGTGCGGACGCTCACGCTGCGCGGTGGCGCGCGCGTGGCGGTGGTCGCGGCCGAGTGGCAGGACGCGTTCGGCG
>NZ_JAPWHT010000324.1:0-11872 GCF_027270795.1 Streptomyces sp. ActVer | reverse complement strand
CTGCGAGGACGCCGAGGCGATGCCCGCGACAGCGCTCGCGTGGAAAGCCGGCGGCATGGGCGTGCACTGGACCGCCGCGACGCCCTGGCCCGCCGGGGACGAGGTGTTCGACTTCGGCGACCCGGCGCGCTGGGCGACGGACCTGGACACCGCACGCCGGTTGCTCGCGGTCACCCCGTCCGCGATCGGTCCGACCGACGTCGGCCGGATTGTGCTCGCCGTACTGTGTCGGCGCTCCGACGGCATCGGACCGGGCGACCGGCGGCCGCAGCCGATGCCCATGGCCGTCACCATGCCGGCATCGGGCCCCATCCCGCGCACGGCTCCGGGGACGATCTTCCCCGCGATGGCGACCGGCGAGGACCCGGCCTTCACCCTGCTGACCGGTACCCTCGCGACCGCTCTCATCGTCTCGGACGGCCGGGTCGGCGGCGCCCGGCTGCGTCGTATCGCCGACGGCGCCGAGTCGCAACTCCTCGCGGACACCGTGGTGGTGTGCGCCGACGCGCTGCGCACCCCGCAACTGCTGTTCGCCTCGGGCATCCGGCCCGAGGCACTGGGCCGCTACCTCAACGAGCACGCGTTCATCACCGCCCGGGTGCTGCTCGACCCCGACCGGTTCGGCATCGATCTCGACGCCCTGCCCCTGCCGCGCGTGGGCGAGTTCAGCACCGATTCGCTCTGGCTGCCCCAGAACGGGGCGGCGCAGCCGTTCCACGGTCAGATCATGAATCGAACGTACGTGGACGAGGACGGCCGCCCCCTCGCCCACTCCGTGGGCCTCTCGCTGTACGTCCCCGTCGAGTCACGCCCCGAGAACCGGCTGGTGTTCTCGCCGAACGAGACCGACCTCGCGGGGATGCCCCGGATCGGTGTCGAGTTCGGCTACTCCGGTACCGACCGCGCGCTGCTCGGCCGGGCACTCGACGAGATCCAGTCGATCGCCGCGGAATTCGGTCCCTTCGATCCCGCGACGGAACGCGCGCTGCTCCCGCCCGGTTCGTCGTTGCACCTGACCGGCACCGTCCGGTCCGGCCCGGTCGACGACGGCACCAGCGTGTGCGGCCCGGACGGCCGGGTGTGGGGCTTCGACAACCTGTACCTCGCCGGCAACGGCGTGATCCCCACCGCGATGGCCGCCAACGTCACCCTGACCGGCGCCGTGACGGCGGTGCGGGCTGCCCGGGCGGTCGTCGGACGGACCGCCGCGCTCGCCGCACATCGAGAGGAAGTGCGATCGTGATCGACATCGCAAAGGAATACCGGGTGGTGCTCCCGACGTGGATCGACGACGAACTGGCCGCCGTCCCCGCCGTCATTCCCGACCGTGACGACCGGATGCGCCTCGTGCACCGTCTGGCCGACCGCAACTGGCGTGAGGGCAACGGTGGTCCGTTCGCGGCACTCGTCGCCGAGCGGGACACCGGCCGGATCGTCTCGGTCGGCGTGAACGTCGTGCTCGCCTCCGGCGTCTCCAGCGCGCACGCCGAGGTCGTCGCCCTCGGACTGGCCCAGACGGCGAGGGGCGGCTGGGACCTCGGTGGTGACGGAATGCCGGCGCACGAGCTGGTGGTGAACTGGCGTCCGTGCATCCAGTGCTACGGCGCGGCGATGTGGTCCGGGGTGCGCGGCCTCGTGGTCGCCGGCGAGGGCCCGGAACTGGAGGACATCACCACGTTCGACGAGGGCCCGCTCGGCGCGGACTGGGCCGAGCAGTTCCAGGCACGCGGCATCGAGGTCGTGCGGGACGTGCTCCGGGACGAGGCGCTCGCGGTGTTCCGCGGCTACCGGGAGGCCGTTGACTCCGACGGCCTCGTCGTCTACAACGCGCGCGCCGGCGCCGAATGACACCGCCGATCCGAATGGAGAGACCCCCCGTGGCACCACGCTTCGCCACCGACGTCGTGACCTTCTACCACCCCGGTTTCTGGGGCCTCGAATCCGCCGACGCCTTTCGTGACTGGGCCGTCAAGAACCCCGAGCGCTTCTGGGACCGGACGATGGACGCGTTGGCCGAGGCCGGTGTCACCGGCATCGAGTTGACCTTCGCGCCGGGCGACATCGACTCGGTCCTGCGCGCGTTCGGCGACGCGTCGTCGTTCCGCAATGAGTTGCAGGCCCGCGGCCTGTCCGTCGTGAGCGCCTTCATCGCCGAGAGCGAATGCCCCGACTGGCGGGACAGCGACAGCCTGCCCGCGATAGTCGCCGAAGCCGAGCGACGTGCGGCCTTCCTCGCCGACGTGGGCGCCGGGCTTCTCGTCGCCGGGCTGCCCATGCGTGCGACGTCGGGGACCCGCCCGCCCTTCTTCGTCGACGCCGCGTACATGACCCGGATGGCCGACATCGCCCACATCGTCGGTGAGGCCGTCGCGCAGCACGGTGTGAAGCTCGCCTTCCACACCGAGTCCAACAGCACCCTGTGGTACGAGAGGGACATCGACCTGTTCATGGCTCTGACCGATCCGCGCTACGTGTGGCTGTGCCCCGACTCCTGCCACATCGCACTCGGGGGAGGCGACCCCGTCGCCGTCGCGCGTCGCCATTCCCAACGCATCGCACTGGCCCACTGGAAGGACGCGGTCAAGCCGATCGACGTCGAACTCACCATCGACGAAACGGTCTTCGCCCAACAGCAGCCCTACATGACCGAACTGGGTACGGGCATCGTGGACTGGGGACGATGGGCCGCCGCGATGTCACTCACTCCCGGCGCCGACATCGTGCTCATCGAGTTGGACGAGGCGGCTGATCCCGTCGCCGCGCTCCTGACAGGGATGGCCGTGGTGAAGGCGATACGGGCAGACGCGGGGCTTCTCCCGTGAGCCGGTTGGCCGTCGCTCTCAGCGGTGGCTCCCGGAGGAATCGGAGGCCACGCGACCTGCTCCGCACCGAAACTGGGCCGGGAACACGGGCCGGCCGGCGGCCCTTCGCCGAATGACCGCAGTCTGGAAGGACGCAGGACAGTGAAGTCTCACATTGCCACCTCGACGCCCGTGTTCACCGTGCCGGCCGTCGATATCTCCCCCTACGTCGGAGACGGTACGGACGAGGAGCGGGGCCATGTTGCACGGCTGATCGACGCCGCGTGTGCCGAGGTGGGGTTCATCCAGATCCTCGGGCACGGCATTCCGCAGCGCGCGCTCGACGGTCTGAAGGGGGCCGTGGACGCGCTCTTCGCGCTGCCGCTGGAGGCGAAGAAGGCGTACCGCGTCGAGGGCGCCAACCGCGGGTACAGTCCGCCGAGGAGCGAGTCGCTGAGCCTGAGCCTGGGCCTTGAGTCGGCCTCACGGATGAACGATTTCTTCGAGGCCTTCAACGTCGGTGTCGAGGCGCGTTCCTTCCCGTCCGAACTCGGCCTCTCCGAGGACGACTTCGGGATCAACGTGTGGCCGGACATCGACGGGTTCACGCCGCGGGTCGAGGCCTACTTCGGTCACGCCTCGCGGGTGGCACGCACACTGACGCGGATCTTCGCGGACGCCCTCGGGCTGGCACCGGACTTCTTCGAGGCACTCACCGGACACTCCATCGACGTGCTCCGCATGAACAACTACGCCCTGCCCGAAGGCACCGTGGACCTGGACGGCGAGCTGATGGGCATGGGCGAACACACCGACTACGGGATCGTCACCCTGCTGTGGGCCGACCAGGTCCCCGGGCTCCAGGTGCTCGACCGACACGGCACCTGGCACGACGTGACGCCCGCGGACGGCGCTCTGCTCGTCAACCTCGGCGATCTCACGGCCCTCCTGACCAACGACCGGTGGATGTCGACGCTGCACCGCGTCAAGCCCCCCGTCGTCGACGGGACGATCCTGCGGCGCCGCTCGGCCGCCTTCTTCCACGACGGGAACCCGGACGCGGTCATCGAGACACTGCCGGCCCTTCTCGACGCGGACCATGGTCTCGCCTACGAACCGGTCACCGTCCGAGACCACATCAGGGCCAAGCTGAACGGCTCGCGAAAGGGCAAGAAGAACGTGGCCGCGGTCCGAGAGGCCGCACGCGCGCGGGCCGCCACCGAGTGAACGGCCCACGCCCAGGCAGTCGACCCGGGTCACTCAACGTCCGGGCCAGACGGCCGAGGCGTCGTCGCGGTGGGGGTCGGGCAGGCGGATCGGGCGTATGGGGATCGTGCGGCTGTGTTCTTCGGTCACGGCTGTCCATGGGGCGGGGTGCCCGGAGTAGCACAGGGCCGTGAGGGCGAAGACGTTGTCGGCGTACACCTCGACGTATTCGCCGATGGTGAGGATGCGGAGGGTGGCGGCGGGTTCGGTGAGGACGGTCTCGCCGAGCCGGATGCCGCCGGGGCCGGTGACCCACAGGTTCTTGCCGTCGCAGCTGACGGAGAGGGCCGGGCCGCCGTAGTCCGGGGTGTCGGTGCGGAGGGTGATCTCGACCGGCCCGGTGATGCCGATGTCGCCGACCGCGTGGAGGGCGGGCCGGTCGGTCTCCTCGCCGAGCCAGGCGTTCAGGCCGGTCCACCATTCCAGGCGGGGTGCCGAACCCTCCCGTACGACAAGGGACTTGGGCTGGGCCAGCATGCCGCGGCAGCGTTCCCCGGTGTCGGTGAGGCCGACCTGACGGGGCGTGGTGTGCACGACGACCCGGGAACCGTCGGGCGCGGCGACGACACGGGGGGCGTACGAGCCGGTCGGGCCGAGGGGACCGCGGCGGGTCCAGGGACCGCGCAGGCGGGGGGCGGTCCACGCCTCGAAACCGCGGGTGGCGCCGATCGAGCCGAGCAGCAGCCAGCTGCCGTCGTCGAGGCGTTCCAGGACCGGGCACTCCAACTCGTCGACGTCCCCGGGTGAGACGAGCGGCGGGTGGACCGTCCAGTGCTCCAGGTCGGTGGACGTGGCCAGCGCCACGCAGCCGCTGACCTCCACCGGCAGCGAGGCGTCGCTCGCGCAGACGGCCATCACCCAGCCCTCGCCCTCGTCGTCGCGTACGACGAACGGGTCGCGCCAGCCCATGCGTTCACCGGTGCGGTACCAGCGCGGGTCCGCCTCGACGACCGGACCGGTGCCGTGGCGCCGCCAGCCCGTGCCGTCGGTGCGGTCCGAGTACGCCAGGCCGACGGACTGCAGTGGCCAGCCGTCGGCCGTCAGCCCGCTCACTCCCGTGTAGAACATGGCCATCCCGCCGCCGTGCCGCAGCGGGTGCATGGTCCACACGGCCTGCTGGTCGAAGCGGCCGGGCAGCCCGTTGCCGAAGGCGGTGCCCTGGGGCTGCCAGCGGACCAGGTCGGCGGAGGTCGCCCGGCCGTAGGAGGTCTCCATCCGAAGGTGGTCGAACTCCGCTGTCCAGGGCCCCTGCAGGTGCAGCACCGTGTACGTGCCGTCCTCGTCGCGCAGCAGGGCGAAGTCGTTCACGCAGAGGCCGGGCGGGGCGTATCGCATGCACAGTTCCTGTCGGCTCACAGCGCCCAAACGCGTGCGCTGACCATTGACCAAAGCGGTATCTCTTGGGAATCGGCCCAAGTAAATATGAACGCAAACGCTTGCGCAACAGCGAGGCCAGGTTTACGGTCACGTCACTCGCAGATCACACCGCCGTGAAATCAACGGGAGGAACTGAGCCGTGACGGCCAGCATCAACGACGTCGCCCGCGCCGCCGGCGTCTCCGCGTCCACCGTGTCCCGCGCCCTGCGCGGCCGGGCGGGCGTCTCCGACGAGGTGCGGGACCGGATCGCGGCCGTCGCCGCACAGCTCGGTTACACCGCCTCCCGCTCCGCCTCCAGCCTGGCCAGCGGCCGCACCTTCACCATCGGGGTCGTCGTCCCGTACGTGGGCCGCTGGTTCTTCGGCACCGTGCTCGACGCGGCGGAGCAGGTCTTCAGCGCCGCCGGGTACGACGTCCTGCTGTACAACCTCGGCACACCCGAGACACGCAAGCGCTTCTTCGCGAAGCTGCCGGTCCGCAAGCGGGTGGACGCGGTGCTGTCGCTGCTCATCCCCGACGAGGGGGAGTCCGCGGCGCTGCGCTCCCTCGGAGTACCGCTGGCCAGCACGGTCGGCGTCGCCCGGCCCGGCTTCACCGTGGTCGGCATCGACGACCGGGCCGGTGCGGAGAGCGCCGTACGGCATCTGGTGAACCTCGGCCACCGCCGGATCGGCACGATCAGCGGATCCAGCGGGCCACTGCACTGGACCACGCCCATCGAGCGCCGCCGCGCGTATCTCGACGTGCTGGCCGAGGCCGGGATAGAGCACGACCCGGCCCTGGAGGCGGACGGCGACTACACCCTCGAAGGCGGCGAGCGGGCGATGACCGAGTTGCTGGCCGCCTCCCGGCCGCCGACCGCCGTGTTCGCGCAGTCCGACGAGATGGCGATGGGCGCGCTCCGGGCCCTGCGCCGCCACCGGCTGAAGGTCCCGGACGACGTGTCCGTCGTCGGCTTCGACGACCACGAACTCGCCGACGTGATCGGTCTGACCACCGTCGCCCAGCCGGTCGCGGGCCAGGGTGCCGAGGCAGCCCGGCTGCTGCTGCGGCAGCTGGACGAGCCGGCCGCGGAACACCCCGGCCATGTCCAGATGCCCATCCGTCTGGTCCTGCGCGAGACCACCGCCCCGCCCCGTCCGCGCGGACCTCAGTAACCCCCCTAGCCCCACACCCCCCGCGCCTCGACAGCGCTCCCACACCTCGAACCCACGCCACAGCACGGAGGCACAGACCATGAGCTCGACCAACAGAAGGCACCGCCGCACGGCCTCTACGGGCCTGGCCCTGCTCCCTCTCGTGGCGCTGGCCGCCTGTGGCGGGGGCAGCGGCACCGACGCCTCGGCGGACGCCGGCAGCGGCAAGGGCACCATCAGCGTCTGGGCCCACCAGGGCCAGAAGAGCGAGGACGCCGCAGTGCAGGCCGCGGTGAAGTCCTTCAACTCCTCGCAGAGCGACATCAAGGTCGAGCTGAAACTGATACCCGGCAACGACTACACCAAGACCATCACCGCCACCAGCGCCTCCGAGCTGCCGGACGTGATGGAGTTCGACGGCCCGACCATGGCGAACTTCGTCTACAACAAGAAGCTCGCCCCCGTCGACGACTACGTCTCCTCCAAGACGATGTCCAACGCCACCGACGCGAGCAAGTCCCAGGGAGCGATCGGCGGCAAGCACTACGGCCTGGGCATGTACGACTCGGGCCTGGGGATCTACGGCAACAAGAAGCTACTGGACGCGGCCGGCGTGAAGTACCCGACCAGCCTCTCCGACGACTGGACGGCCGAGCAGTTCACCGCCGCGCTCAAGGCGTTGAAGGCCAAGGACTCCGACGGCAAGACCCTCGACATCCAAGAGGGCAACGGCTTGGCCACCGAGTGGGGAACCTACGGCTTCGCCCCCGTCGTCTGGTCGGCCGGCGGCTCGCTCATCAAGGGCGACAAGGCGGAAGGCGCCCTCGACACGCCGGCTGTCGTCTCGGCGCTGAAGACCGTCCAGTCCTGGAAGACCTACGTCGACCCCAACACCGACGGCAACGCCTTCGCCAAGGACCGCGTCGCTCTGAGCTGGGTCGGCCACTGGATGTACCCCACCTACAGCAAGGCTCTCGGCGACGACCTCGTCGTCCTGCCGCTGCCCGACTTCGGCAACGGTCCCAAGACCGGCCAGGGCTCCTGGGCATGGGGCATCGGCGCCGACACCAAGAACGCCAAGGCCGCCGGCGCCTTCATGGACTACCTGCTCAACGACGCCAACGTCACCGCGATGACGACGGCCAACGGCGCCCCGCCCGCCACGAAGACCGCGCTCGCCGCGAGCCCCCTGTACAAGGAGGGCGGCCCGCTCCAGCTCTTCGCCGACCAGCTCGCCAAGCCCTGCGGCGACAGCGACATCAGCAAGTCCTGCGTCGCCGTCACCCGCCCGGTGACCGCCGGATACCCCACCATCACCGCCAAGTTCAGCGAGGCCCTCAACTCGATCTACGGCGGAGCCGACCCGAAGAGCGCCCTGAAGAAGGCCGCCCGCGCCATCGACCAGGACTTCTCCGACAACGCCGGCTACAAGATCCCGTAGGACCATCGGCCAGGGGCGGGACGGTACAGACCGCGCCCGCCCCCGCCGGGAACAGGACCCATCCGTGACATCCGTCGAACCGGCGCACGCCGCGCCCCACGCCCGGGAGAAGGCCCCACCCGTGACCGCCGCCAAGCCCGAGCGTCCGCTGCGTCCGGCGCGTTCCGTGCGCAAGAACCGCGACTGGCTGCACGGACTGCTCATGTCCACGCCCGCCGTCGCCGGACTCATCGCCTTCGTGGGCATCCCGTTCGGCTACGCCGTCGTCCTCTCCTTCTACAACGTCCGCCTCGGCTCCCCGCTCGCGCCCACCTTCTTCGGCCTGGAGCAGTACCGGCGGCTGTTCACCGACCCCGACCTGTCCGGCCCCTTCCTGCGGGCCCTGCTGAACAACCTGACCTTCGCCGTGGTCGTCGTCCCCGTCCAGACGGCACTGGCGCTGGGGCTGGCGATCCTGCTGAACCGCAAGCTCAAGGCGATCGGCCTGTTCCGGTCCCTCTTCTTCATGCCGGTCGTCTTCCCGATGGCGCTGGTCGCCGTGATCTGGCGGCTCATCCTCGCCCGCAGCGACCAGGGCATGCTCAACTCCGCGCTGCACGCGGTCAGTTTCGGCAACTGGGGTGCCTTCGACTGGCTCGGCGACTCCGCCACCGGGATGGCCTCGATCATCGTGCTGTCCATCTGGCAGGGCGTCGGTTTCCAGATGGTCATCCTCCTCGCCGGCCTCCAGCAGATACCGGGTGAGCTCTACGAGGCCGCCGACCTCGACCGCGCCGGCCGCTGGCAGCAGTTCCGCCACATCACACTGCCCGGCATCCGCGGCACCCTCGTCTTCGTCGCCATGCTCACCTCGGTGCTCTCCTTCCGGGTCTTCGACCAGGTCTACGTCCTCGTCAAGGGCGGCGGCCTGAACGAGGACGCCGGCCGCACCGTGATGTACCAGGCCGTCACCACCGCCTTCGACCAGAACAACGTCGGCCAGGCAGCCGCGATCACCGTCGTCTTCTTCCTGATCGTCGTCGCCCTGACCCTCATCCAGCGCCGCGTCGTCCGGCCCGACAACGAGGACTGACCATGAGCACCCACACGGGCCTCACCCGCACACCCCTGCGCCGCTTCCTCGACTACGCCGTCCTCGGCGTGCTCGCGTTCATCTTCGTACTGCCCGTCCTCTACCTGTTGATAGGCAGCCTCAAGCCGTCCGACGAGGTGCTGAACGGCCTGTCCGGCTTCCTGCCCACCCACCTGTCCTTCGACAACTACTCCAACGTCCTGAGCAGCCTCAACTCCGACAGCACCGGCTACTTCTGGCGCTTCATGGGCATCTCGCTACTGCTCGCGTTCGTGGTGGTGACGGGTGGCCTGTTCGTCAACTCGATGGCGGCGTACGGGCTTTCGCGGCTGAAGTGGCGCGGCCGCAACGCCGTCTTCACCCTCATCCTGCTGCTGATGCTGGTCCCGTTCGAGTCGGTGGCCGTCCCGCTCTTCTACATGTTCAACGACCAGCGCAACACGCTCTTCATCCAGGCGATCCCGTTCATCGCCAACGCCTTCTCCGTCTACCAGTTCCACACCTTCTTCCGCTCGATCCCGCCGAGCATCGAGGAAGCCGCCCGCATCGACGGCGCGGGCCCCTGGCGCACCTTCTTCGCCATCATTGTCCCCATGTCGAAGCCGGCCTTTGCGTCCGTGGCGATCCTGACCTTCCTCACCCAGTGGGGCTCCTTCCTCTGGCCGGTCCTGATGGTCTCCGACCCCTCGGTACGCCCACTGCCCCTGGAGATGAGCGTCTTCCAGGCCCAACTCCCGCCGGACTGGGGCCAGATCCTCGCCTTCGGCGTACTCCTGGTCCTGCCCGTACTGATCGTCTTCGCGTTCTTCCAACGCTGGTTCGTCCAGGGAGTAGCCAGTTCGGCTGTCAAGGGCTGAGCGCTTTTGCGGACGGGAGGGACGAGCACGAGGAGAACCCTTGGTCCGCCCTGGTATGCCCCTCGACGGTCGACAGTCCGTTCGTAGGTGTCTGGTCTGTGGCAACACCGTTGAGGCTTAGACCCGAATGCGAGGCGGAGCCAATGTGCGTTGGAAGGGGAATCTGCCGCGGGCGAGGTCGCGCCCAGTTCGTGAGTCCGTGGGAACGTCTTTCTTGCTTTGAGCCCGATGCTGGAATCCTCATTGAGTCGTCGCCACATCCAAGGCAGGTTAGAGGCCTGGCGTGACGTTGTTCGGAGGTGCTCGTTGCTTGCCAGAGGGGCCGTCCGCCGTGCAGATCGTCTGCCAGTACGGTTTCGAGGTTTCCCGCTCGTCATCGCCGATGTTGCTCGCACGATCCGCCGTCACTACCAGTTGGCCACGCACCTCATCGGATACGCCCATTTCAGACCACGATCCGAATCACGTGAAGCAACACGTCAATTCCCGGCTGGCCTTTAAGAGGTCGTTGTACTTGGAGATGGTCGATAGGCTGTGGTTGAGGGGAGTATGGAGAACGAGACAGAGACCGTCTGCCGGGTTTGCGGATACGACGACGAGGTGTTTTGGGAGGCTGGCCGACGGCGGCCATCTGCTCTTGCTGCGGCAACGAGTCCGATGTCGGCGATGCCGGCGTCATGGGTCTGCGTAACTACCGGGGGTACTGGGTGGGGCACGGCGCTCGATGGAACAGTTCCCTGGCAGAGCGCAAGCAGAAGAGTGAGGGCTGGGACCTGCTGCAGCAGATGGCGAACATCCCGCTGCAGTGGCGCTGACCCAGACAATCAGTGAGCTGTTTCCAACCCAGCCGGCCAGCAGGCGAGTTGGCGTGGAGCGGCGTTCAGGAAGAGGGTGAAGCTTCTGGTAGATGGGTTGTTTACCAAGATCAACCTGTCCGCCTGGAGCTCCACATGCTGGTCTACCCATCGGGGATCGATCCATCCAGCTCGAGCCTGCGCTACCTTTCCGGCCTACTCACCGCCCGGCGCCGGGAGCGCGGGACAAGGTGGCGCCGACTGTCCTGCGGCCAGCAGGCCCTGCTTGCCCTGGCCCACACCTGCGGTGCGGCCACACCTTCTCCCGGCTCGCGGCCGGGTTCGGCGTCGGCATCGCCACCGTCTCTGCGTGGCGGAAGCGATGGAGCCGCACGGTCCCAGACGCGGCGTCGACGACGTCCACCACCTTGGCCAGCAGCTTCGCGGTGTCGTCGTTGCCTGAGGCGTTGGCGAGCTGGACGGCGCGGCCCAGCTTGGAGTCGCGGAGTCGAAGTCGCCCTGTTTGCGGGCTTCCAGGCCCTGTTGGATGGCCTGGGCGAGTTCGGCCTGCCCGGTGTAGTGGGCGACTGCGGCCGGACCGTGGGCGAGCAGCTCCGGCTGGGTTTCGAGCCGTCGGCGTGCGACTCGGAGGTCCGGGGAGTCGCCGTGCCGGACGACCACAGCGAAATCACGGCCTGCGAAGATCATGATCTCCCCGGTGGAGACGACTTCGCTGGTGGGCGTGAGGCGGTCGTGCTCGACGTAGGCGACGGTCTTCAGGACGAGGAACAGGGCTGTCGTCGTAGCGTTCGAGCTTCGGGCGCTGATGGGTGTGGACCGCGTCCTCCACCGCGAGCGGATGCAGGCCAAAGGCGTCGGCCACCACTTTGAGCTGGTCGGTGGTGGGCTCTCGCAGTCCGATCCATACGAAGCTGTCGGGGCTGGTACGGGCCGTGTCCATGGCCTCGGTCAGCGGGAGGGTCCCCGCGCGACGCTCGCTGTGTTTGTACAGGGCGCAGTCGACCACGGGTACGGGCTGGTCGTCAGGATGCGGTTTGGTCGCGTGGTCGGCCATGGAGCCTCCCGTCGGAGCGTCGGAGCGTCGGAGCGTCGGAGCGTCGGAGCG
>NZ_JAPWHT010000323.1:0-11959 GCF_027270795.1 Streptomyces sp. ActVer | reverse complement strand
CTCAGTGCGCCCACGCTGACCAGCACGATGATCAGGATGCCGAGCAGGATGCGGTAGTAGACGAACGGCATGAAGCTCTTGGTCGTGATGAACTTCATGAACCAGGCGATTACGGAGTAACCCACCAGGAACGCGATGATCGTCGCGAAGACCGTGGGGCCCCACGAGACATCGCCGCCCTCACTCGCGTCCTTCAGCTCGAAGGCGCCGGAGGCGAGGACCGCCGGGATGGCGAGCAGGAACGAGTAGCGGGCCGCGGCCTCGCGGGTGTAGCCCATGAGGAGGCCGCCGCTGATGGTGGCGCCGGAGCGGGAGACGCCCGGGACGAGGGCCATCGCCTGGCAGACGCCGTAGATCAGGCCGTCCTTCACGCTCAGGTCCTGGAGCGACTTGCGCTCCTTCGCGGCCCGGTGCTTCCCGCCCGTCTCGTCACGCGCCGCGAGCCGGTCGGCGACACCGAGGATGATGCCCATCACGATCAACGTCGTCGCGGTGATGCGCAGATCGCGGAACGGTCCCTCGATCTGGTCCTTGAGGGTGACGCCCAGCACGCCGATCGGAATCGAGCCGATGATCACGAGCCAGCCCATCTGCGCGTCGTGATCACTCCGCATCGCCTTGTTCGTGAGCGAGCGGAACCACGCCGAGATGATCCGGGCGATGTCCTTGCGGAAATAGATCAGTACCGCCGTCTCCGTACCGATCTGGGTGATCGCGGTGAAGGCCGCTCCCGGGTCCTCCCAGCCCGCGAACGCCGCGGTCAGCCGCAGGTGCGCGCTGGAGGAGACGGGAAGGAACTCGGTCAGCCCCTGGACGAGTCCGAGGATGAGGGATTCAAACCAAGACATGAAGTTACGTGATCCAAGTGCTGATGGCGGGAGCGGAGCGAATGGCCGGACGGACGTGCCGTGTTGTCGTCTGCGGTGATCAGGCGCGCCCGGGGCAGCGTAGCGCCCCTCGGGGAGCGTGCGACGACAGGGCCTCCCTGTCACAGACCCCGCCACCGTGACCAGGGTGTTGACCCGCCGTGATGCGGCCGCTTACGTTTCCGCGAGGAGTGAAAGCGCTTGCTGCCATCGATGGCCTTCTCGTGGTCACCGTGGAGGGCAGGCGTCCGCCAGAACCGCTGTCACGTCCGATGGAGTGCTGATCACGTCCATGCGTACCTCACGCGACGCCACCACCAGCAAGACGACCGAGCACGAGGACATCGAGAACGCGAGCAACCAGTACGAGAGCACCGAGCGCGAGAGCCGGCCGCCCGTCCCGCTCGACGGACGCCGGATCAAGGCTGCCGTCATCGGCACCGGAGCCATCGCCTCTGGCAGCCATCTGCCCGCACTCGCCGCGCTCGCCGCCGAGGGCGAGGTGGAGATCGTCGCCGCGGTCGACATCGACGCCGACGCGGTGAAGCGCTTCTGTGCGGACGGCGGTGTTCCGCACGGCTACACCGATCTCGACCGGATGCTGGCCGAACAGCGCCCGGACCTCGTCTCCATCTGCACCCCGCCGACCCTCCACCGCGACCAGACCGTCGCCGCCCTGCGCGCCGGCGCCTGGGTGTGGTGCGAGAAGCCGCCCGTGCCGACCCTCGCCGACTTCGACGCCGTGGAGTCGGAGGAGGGGACCGAGGGCGGCCCGTACGCCTCCATCGTCTTCCAGCACCGGTTCGGCTCGGGCGCCCGGCACGTACGGCGTCTGATCGCCGACGGGGCCATGGGGCGGCCGCTCGTGGCGCACTGCCAGACCACCTGGTACCGCAACGCCGCCTACTACGCCGTGCCCTGGCGCGGAAAGTGGGAGACCGAGGGCGGCGGGCCCGCCATGGGACACGGCATCCACCAGATGGACCTGCTGCTCGACCTGCTCGGGCCGTGGAGCGAGGTGCGGGCCATGGCCGGGCGTCTGGTGCACGACGTACAGACGGAGGACGTCTCGACCGCGCTCGTCCGCTTCGAGAGCGGCGCGCTCGCGACCGTGGTCAACAGCGTGCTCAGCCCGGACGAGGTCAGCCGGATCCGCATCGACTGCGAGCACGCGACGGTCGAACTCACCCATCTCTACGGGCACAGCAACGACAACTGGCGCATCACCCCGGCACCGGACGCGCCCGTCGAGGACGTGGCGGCCTGGCAGGACTTCGGCGCCGACGTGCCGAGTTCGCACCTGGCCCAGCTGCGTGACCTGGTCGCGAGCATGCGCGCGGGCGAGCGGCCGCGCAGCAGCGGCGCCGACGGGCGCACCAGCCTGGAGCTGATCACCGCGCTCTACAAGTCGGCGTTCACGGACGTCACCGTCCGCGCCGGTGAGATCGGGCCCGGCGACCCCTACTACACCGCCCTGCACGGCGGCGCGCCCGGCTGGGCACCCACGACGCACGAGGAGGCATCGGCATGACCGCACAGGACGGCCTGCGCATCGTCCACGCCCACGGGGACCGCATCACGATCACCGAACCCACCACCGGTGTCGACCTGTTGAGCTACGTGTACGGCCCCGAGGCGGCCTGGGAGGCACCGAAGCCGTATCTGCACCCGCTCAGAACGCTCGCGGGCAACGTTGTCACCGACTACCGGCCCAACGACCACCGCTGGCACAAGGGCCTGCAGATGACCGCCTCGCATCTGTCGGGGGCGAACCTGTGGGGCGGCAACACATACGTTCACGGAGAGGGATATCTCGAACTCCCTGAGCGTGTCGGGTCGATGACACACGTCGAGTTCGACGAGGTGCACGCCGACAGCGACCGCGTGGTCATCGCCGAGCGGCTCACCTGGCATCCCTACGACGGCTCGCTCTGGGCGGACGAGGAGCGCCGCGTCGAGGTGCACGACGTGGACCCGGTGTCCGGATCCTGGGCGCTGACCTTTTCGACCTCCGTCACCAACCGCCGTGACGAACCCCTGCGGTTCGGCAGCCCCACGACGGCCGGGCGGGAGATGGCCGGCTACACGGGTCTCTTCTGGCGCGGTCCGCGCGGCTTCCGGGACGGCCGGATCATCGGGCCCGACGGTGAGGGGCCTGACCTCATGGGTGAGCAGGCGCCCTGGCTCGCGTACTCCGCGGAGCACGACGTCACCGACGGATACGCGACGCTCGTCTTCGCGCACGCCCCCGAGAACGACCACACGGGCGAGGGCGGTGCCCATCCGGCCCACTGGTTCGTCCGCAACGAGCCGTTCGCGGCCGTCGCCCCCTCCTTCGCCTTCTTCGACGAGCTGGAGCTCGCACCCGGCGAGACCCTCACCCGTCGCTACCGCGTCGTCGTCGCCGACGGTGCCTGGGAGCGCGAGGAGATCGCCAAGTACCTGGCGGTGCACCCGTGGTGAGCGCGGCCGAGGGCTTCGCCGGGCTCCCCGGAGGCGTCGCGGTCTCGCATCTGTCGGTCTACGACTGGCCCGCCGACGACGGGGTGTGCGGCGGAACTCCCCATCTGCACCTGACCTGTTCGGAGGCGTACGTCGTCACCGGCGGGCGGGGCGCGGTGCAGACCCTGACGACGTCCGGGTACGAGGTCACGCCTCTCGCGCCCGGCACGGTCGCCTGGTTCACGCCCGGTACGATCCACCGGCTGGTCAACGAGGACGATCTGCGCATCACCGTCCTCATGCAGAACAGCGGGCTTCCGGAGGCCGGGGACGCGGTGCTCACCCTGCCGCCGAAGTACCTGACCGACCCGGAGACGTACGCCGCCGCGACCGTCATCCCGGCGGACGCGCCCGAGGAGGAGAAGGAGCGGTTCGCCCGCGCCCGGCGCGACCTCGCCCTGGAGGGGTACCGGGCGCTGCGCGAGGCGGACGGGCCCGAGCCGCTCGCCGCCTTCCAGCGGGCCGCCGCCCGGCCGGGGGCGGCGGTCGTGGCGCTCGACGGCAAGAACCGGCTGCTGAGCGACGCGGCAGCCGGAATGCTGTCGCCGGGCGCGGTGGCGGTCCTGGAGCGGACCGCGGCGGCGAACGGCTCGGGGCGGGACGACACCGGCCCCTCCGAGTCGTACGACCCCTGTGAGCCGGCCGGCACTTCTGAGTCGTACGACCCCTCTGGTCCGGCCCGCCCGTCCGAGCCGGACGACTCGGCGCGGAGCAGGAACGGTTCCGCAGCCTACGACCTCGAACTCCCCGACGGCACGGGCACGGCGCATGTCACCCCCGTACGCCACGAGGGCGCGGTCATCGGTGTGGTCGCCGTGGTCGAGCCTCCCGCCGACGAAGCGGTGCGACCGCACACGCAGCAGCCCCGTGTCGCGCTCGCCGGGCGCTCGGTGCCGTGGCGTCACGCGACGGCGAAGGCCGCGGAACTGGCCCGGTCCCGGGAGCCCCTGCTCCTGACCGGGGAGCGCGGCACCGGAAAGACCGCCCTGGCAAGGGAGTTGCTCAGGGCGCGCGGGGATCTGGATCCGCTGGTCGTGGACGCGGCGGAGGGCCCGGTCGACGAGACCGGCATCTGGGCAACGGCACTGGCGAGCGACCGCGCGCTCCTCCTCCGGCACGCCGAGCGCCTCGCCCAGGCCGACGTCGCCGCTCTCAACTCCCTGCTCGACGAACGCCCGGACGCGCCCCTGCTCCTCACGTTCACACCCGGTACTCCCCCGGGCCCCTGTCTCCAGCGACTGCTCGACACCCTGGCCGCCCGCTCGGTGACTCTCCCGGCGCTGCGCGAACGCCCGGACGACATCAGGGAGTTGCTCCCCGAACTGGCGCCGAAGCCCGTACCGGGACGGCCGCCACTCACCTGGACGCTGGACGCGCTACGGGCCCTGGAACGCCATCCGTGGCCCGGCAACATCACGGAACTCGCCCATCTCGTCAGGGCGTTGGCCGAACACCGCCAGGTGGCGGGCCCGGTGCGGCGCACCGAACTCCCGGACCCCGTCCGGGAGGGCCCCGCGACACGGCAGCTGAGTCCGATGGAACTCGCCGAGCGCACCGCCATCCTGGAGTCGCTGCGCCGCCACGGCGGCAACAAGGCCCGGGCCGCGGCGGCGCTGGGCATCGCCCGCGCGACCCTGTACCGAAAGCTGCGGGGCTACTCCCTGTGACAGGGGAATTCCGACCCCTCCCCGTCCGCCGTTCCCCCTGCTAGCCTCCGGCCCGGGAACCGGTTGCCACGAGCGTTGCCGCACTTCCCAGGGGTGGGGCGCACCCGGACGGCGGACGGGTCGCTTCCGGGGCGGAGAAGAGGGGCGGGTCATGACCAGGAAGACCACCAGCGACGTCGCGGGCCGACGCACCATCCGGGACGTGGCGGCACGGGCCGGCGTATCGGCGTCCACGGTGTCGCGCGTCCTCGGCGGCGACTACCCGGTCAGCACCTCGACCCGTACCCGCGTGATGCGGGCGGTCCGCGACCTCGACTACGTGGCGGACGCCCGCGCCAAGGCCATCGCGGGGGCGGGCACTCCCACGCTCGCGTTCGTCCTGGACGACATCACGGGCCCGTCCTTCGCGCACATGGCACACGGCGTGGAGCGCGAGGCGACCCGTCTCGGCCATCTGTCCCTCGTGTGCAGCACGGACGGCGACGCCGAACGCCAGCTGGAGTTCATCGAGATGATGCGTGCCCAGCGCGCCGCCGCGGTGATCCTCGTCGGCGGCACCGCGGACACCGCCGAGTACCGCGAACGCATGGCCCGCATCGCGGACTCCCTGGCATCCGCGGGCTCCCGCCTGGTTCTCTGCGGCCGCCCGCCCCTGGACCCGGGCACGCCGGTGACCGTCATCGAGTACGACAACGAGAGCGGAGCGTACGCACTCTGCGCCCATCTCCTCGCCCAGGGCCACCGCCGAGTCCTCTTCCTGGGCGGCAAACCGTCCAACACCACGGCCCAGGGCCGCGAGCACGGCTACCTCGCGGCCCACCGGGCCCGCGGCGTCACCGCGGACCCGGCCCTCCGCCTCTTCGGCGACTTCACCCGCGACTCGGGCCACCGCCTCGTCCGCCAGGCCCTCGCTCAGAGCCTCGACTTCACCGCGGTCATGGCCTCGACCGACATGGTCGCCTCGGGAGCCCTGACCGCGCTCCACGAGGCGGGTCTCTCCGTCCCGGAGGACGTCTCGCTGGTCGGCTACGACGACATCCCCTTCGCCCGGGACCTCAACCCGCCGCTGACCACCGTCCACGTCCCCTACGAGGACCTGGGCCGGCTCGCGGTGCGCACAGCCCTGACCCGCACCCCGGACTCCCCCGACGAACACCTCCTCCTGGGCACGCACGTGGTCGTACGGGCCTCGGTGGCGCCCCCGCCCGACACTCAGCGGTGACCGGCAGCCCGCACCGCCAAGTGTCGTGCGGCGGAGCCTACTTGGCGTACATCAGCGTCCCGAAGCCCAGCTGGTCGAAGCCTCCGCTGTTGGCGCCGTAGTCACCCCCGCCGCCCTCGGGCCGCACGCTCTCGGCCATGGCGGTGATGTACGGGACGGCCAGCCCGCGCCGGCGGGCGTAGTGGTAGTGGAGGATGTCCCACACCGGCCTGACCTGCCCCCGACTGTTGGCGGAGATCACGGTGTGCGCCTGCTGGGCGCAGTTCTGACCCGTGCCCCAGGTGTATCTCGTGAAGGGCACGTCCTGTCCGAGGTTGTACTTGGCAACGTACTGGGCGGCCTTCATGAACCGGTTGTCGCCGTAGCCGTACAGGTCCTCGCCCTGCGACCAGGCCATCTCGCAGAACGCGCCCATCTGGCCCATGCCCATCATGGTGTGGCCCTGGTCGCGCCCGCTCTCCTGCCACTGGGCGAGCCCTTCCGAGTCGTACACGAACGGGACGGCGTGGTTGATGGAGCCGTTGCCCGCTCCGTTCTTGAAGTAGTTGACGGCCTGGTCGTACTTGGCGGCGTCGTCGCAGAGGATGCCGATCGCCAGGATCGAGTTCATGTTGCAGAGGTCCCAATTGGCCCAGTAGTTGGTGATGCAGGCGTCGTTGTGACTGTTCAGGAACTGGTTGTTGAGCGGGTAGAAGACGTCGAGCATCATCCGCTTGAACCGTTCGAGGTCGAACCCGCTGTAACCGCGCATGAGTTCGGCGGCGTTCGCGAACTGGTGGCCGTAGATCCCGGCGGCCAGGAAGCGGTCCGCGTTGCCGGTGACCGTGGTGAGCGTGGCCGACCAGGCGTTGAGGATGTCGCGGGCCTTGTCGCCGTGGGCCGTGGTACCGGCGGTCTTCCAGCGCAGGGCGTTCTGGTAGGCGGCGTGGATGTCGTTGTAGAGGAGGCCGTAGTTCTCGCCGGTGCCGCCGCGGATGATCGTGGCCTGCGGGCGCGGCGTCCAGGTGCCGGCGGAGTGGGAGTTGGCGGTCAGCCGGTTCCAGCCGGACAGCCAGGGCTCGTTCCCCGCGGCGACCCGTACCTTGGCCCGGTTGAGTTCGCCGTACGCGTGCAGCATGCCCGGGTGGGTGAAGGTCGCCGGGGCCGCCGCCGCGGTACTCCCGGTGAGGGCGGTGGCGGAGGCGCCGACCGCGAGGGCGGCGGTGAGACCACCTGCGGTCCTCAGCAGACCGCGGCGGCTCAACTCCGTGCTGGGGAGGTGCTGGTGGGGGGATGTGCGGCTCATTCTGTGCATCTCCAATCCTGGGAAGGATCAGCGGCCCGGAGGCACACGGGAACGCACCCGCGCTGCCGGGGACCGCTCAGGTGGGGGGCGTCGCGGAAGCCGGGGATCTCTCCCTCGGCGAGGGGGCCGGGCGACGCCGTCATCGGAGGAAACGGCCGCGCCGGAAGCAGTCCCGGTGCTCGTCGGTCGCGGCACAGCGGGGAGGCCGACGGTCACCGCCACCCACCCCGAGCTGCTGCCGCTTGCCTCCTGCGGGTTGGTGGCGGAGACCGAGCAGTAGTACGTACGGCCCGCCCGTACTGCTCGGTTCGGACGGAAAGCGTTCTTGCGCCCTGTGCTGCCGGGCAAGGTCCGTCGGCTCGGGGGAAGCACGGTGACTCCCTCTCACACGTTCCGGACGGTGAGCTTGAGCGGCCTGGTCGCCGTGCCCGCCGCGTTGGTGGCCGAGACGGTGACCGTGCCGGTGCCGGGCGCCTTCGGGGTCCCGGAGATCAGTCCCGTGTCCTTGTCGATGGCCAGGCCCTTCGGCAGCCCCTGGGCGTCGAACGACGTCGGCAGGGCGGTCGCGGTGACGAGGTGGTTGAAGGCGCGGTTCGTGGTGGCCGTCGCCTCGTCCGCGCTGGTGATCTCCGGGGCCGCCGTGGAGGCGGCCGTCGCCTCGTCGAGGAAGCGGAGGTTCCACACGTGCTCGTTGGCGAACATCGGAACCATGTCGGTGGTCAGGAACCAGCCCGGCTTCTCCATCCGGTCGTGGACGACCGTGCCGTTGACCGTCAGGTTCTGGAAGGTGACGTTCTTGACGGGCCGGTCGGCGTCGTAGCCGGCGAGGATCGCCGTGTCCGCGTGAGTGCCGTCGTACGTCAGGTTCCGCACGTACACGTCCTCGATGCCCCGGCCGGGTGAGGCGTTGTACCGGTTGGCCATGACCCGCAGGTTGACCAGCTGGCCACAGGTGAAGTCCTCGACCCGGACGTCCTGGACATGGACGTTCCGGATGAGGTTGGCGTCACCGGGATTGAGGGCGAAGCAGCCCTGGTAGAGCACCTGCGGCTCGCGGTGCTGGAGGACGTCGATGTTGCTCAGGACGATGTTCTCGATGACCTCGGGCTTCTCCGGGTTGCCGTGCGTGCCGATGTTCACCGGGTGCGCGACATCGGCCCACAGGGTGGAGTCGCGGACGGTGATGTTTCGGCAGTCGCCGTAGTAGTCCCAGCGGTGGGCGTAGACGGCGACGCAGTCGTCGCTGTTGCGCATGAAGGCGCCCTCGATCAGCACGTCCTCGCTGCTGAACACGTCGATCCCGTCGCCCCACTGGCCGCAGCTGTACGAGTGCAGGTTGCGGACGGTGACCTGTTGGGACTGGCCGATGGCGCAGGAGTAGCCGGTCCTCGGGTCGAGGACGAGGATGCCGTCGATCTCGATGTTCCTGGAGAACGCCACCGTGGTGCCGCCGTCCGTGTCGTACAGGATGCCCCGGCCGATCAGCCGGGCGTTCTCCACGTCGGTGAAGTCGACCCGTGCCCTGAGCACCGCGCCGCCGGCCAGGTAGACCGTCTTCCCGCTGGGCACCCGCAGCACGTTGTCCGGGACGGCGTGGATGCCGGGGCCGAAGTAGAGGACGTCCGGGTCGTCGGCGTCGGGCCGCTGCCGCTCGATCGGGTTGGCGTGCAGATGGAGGTTGTCGTAGAGGTCCCCGTCGATCTCGACGGAGAGGTTGCGCGGCCCGGTGAGGCTGAAGCGGACGGTGTCGCCACTCACCTCGTGCTCGACGGCGTACGACAAGGGGCGGATTCGTACGGAGCCGATGGCGCCCTTGGCGGCGGTGACCTCGACCGTGCCGGTGAAGTCCAGGTTGGCGACCGAGGAGTTCCTGACGAGGCCCGCGCCGGTCGTCTCGTCGACGGTCCTCGTCCGGGCACGCAGAACGGGCACCGTCCACCACCCGCCGCCGGGCGTGCGGGCCTTGACGGAGAAGCTGGTGTTGAGCGGCAGCCCCGTCGGGACGGGATGCACCACAAGCCGGTCGGCGGCCACCGGTCCGTCCTCGGCTCCATCCTCCGCTCCGGCGGTGCCGACCGCCGACGGGGTGAGGAAGGGACCTCGGCCGAGGGGAGCGACGGCGGGTGAGCGCATCGACTGGTCATCTCCTGCTTCGGGTTGTGTGCGGCGGCGAGGCCGACAACCGGTTTCTATAGGGGGTGCGCAGAGCTTCTTCCTCTCCGGAAACCACGTCAAGGGTCTTCGCCGACTTTCGAAAATCACCGGTGCCCAGGAGGCCCCGAACCAGAGGTCCGGGGCATGCCGAACGTCGGTGTCGGTGGGGCGATGACGCGCGGTCCGACCGTCGGAGCAGCAGCGCAACCGGTTGTTCAGCGGCTGGTCGGCAGAACCTCTACTGCCGTCCGTCGAGCTCCCGCATCTCGAACCAGTCGAAGTCCGCCGGGGTGCGGGTCCCGCCCAGGTCCTGCGCGCAGATGCCGACGAAGGCGCCGGTGAACCGCAGTCGGTCCCCGTAGTCGTCGGAGAGCTTGCTCGCGTCCAGGACGGGGCCGACGGCTTGCCAGTCCGTGCCGTCGGGCGACGCGGAGAAGCGGAGCTCCGAGCCGTCGAAGCGGGCTCGCAGATGGACCAACGGCCAGTCGTCCGTGGCGAGTTCGCCGTCCGGGAGTTCTCCGTACGCGCCGTCGTCGGTGAGGACCACGCCCAGGACGCGGCCGCGGCCCTCGACATGGGTGAGGCGGAGGTAGAAGTGCGTCGACGTGTCGTACCAGCAGATGAGGCCCGCGAGTTGGCTGAAGTGCGAGGGGTGGAAGTCGACGACCGTCGTCACCTCGCAGCGCACCGAGGCGAGCCCCCGCGCGACCAGGCTCTGGTCGAACCGCGAGTGCGGACTCTGCCTTCCGCGCAGCCGCAGATGTCCGGGACGCTCGCGAAGGGTCAGCCAGTCGGGGGTGGCGGGTACTCGGAGTGTGCTCCAACTCCCGTCCAGGGAAGGCGAGTCGAAATCGTCCCAGTCGACGGGCGGGGCGGCGGGTCCCGGCTCCACCCCCGCGGGCGCCGCGACCTCCAGACTCGGCCGCCGCCCTCCGTCCGCCAGCCGCAGCCAGCCGTCGTCAGTCCAGGTCACGCGTTGCAGACAGGTCTCCCGGCCGAGGATGCAGCGCGGCCCGTAAGGCGTCCGTACGGGTCTGGAGGCCAGGTGGGCGAGGTACCACTCCCCCTCCGGCGTCTCGACCAGCTCACCGTGACCGGCCTTCTGCAACGGCCACTCCGGTACGTCGCGCGTCGTCAACAGCGAGCCGTCCGGATCGAGTTCGTACGGTCCGGTCAGCTCGCGCGAGCGGGCCGTCAGGATGCCGTGGTTCCAGCCGGTGCCGCCCTCGGCGAGCATCAGGTGGTACCAGCCGTCGCGCCGGTAGACGTTGGGCCCCTCGATCAGCTCCTCGTGGGTGAGGATCGTGCGCGGCCGGCCGATCAGGGCACGCTTGTCGGAGTCGTACTCCTGGAGCACGATCCCGGCGAAGGACGGGCGGCCGTCGCGGGGGTCCCACTGGATGTTGAGCAGCCAACTGCGGCCGTCCTCGTCGTGGAAGAACGACGGGTCGAAGCCGGAGGAGTTGAGGAACACCGGCTCGGACCACGGGCCGTCGATCGACGGGGCCGTGACCAGGTAGTTGTCGACGTCCTTGAACGGATGCCCGATGGTCCGCACGATGCTGTGGACGAGCCAGAACCGGCCCTCGTGGTGCGAGAGCGAGGGCGCCCACACACCCGCCGAGTCGGCGACTCCTCGGAGGTCGAGCAGATCGGGCCGGTCCAGGATGTGGCCGGCCCGCTCCCAGTGGACGAGATCCGTCGAGCGGTGCACGGGTACGCCCGGGAACCATTCGAAGGTGGAGGTGGCGAGGAAGTACTCCGCGCCGACGCGCACGATGCTCGGATCCGGGTGGAATCCGGGCAGCACTGGGTTGCTGATGTGGCCCACGGTCATGCAGGTCCCTTCACACGGAGTCCGCCACGCCTCGCTGAGGCGCGCTCAATGTAGGAACCGGTTGCCGCAGGGTCAACGCTCCCATCGCGAGAGCGGCACTATTCGAAACTTTCGCCGGGGCCCCCGTCAGGGGCGCGGGGAACTGCGCGCCCCAGCCACGTAACAACCCGCACGCGCCCGCACGACGCGAAGTCACCCCATCCCCCTCCCGGCCCAGCGCCCCAACGCCACCGAGGCGATGACCAGTTGAGGCGGGTCGATCACCGTCTTCCCGTCCTCGATGTCCCACAGGGTGTTCTGCAGGATGCGCCCCAGCGTCCAGCCACCCGCCCGCTGCCGGTCCAGGCCGATCGTCCCGGTCAGTACGTCGAAGCGGCGGAGCACCGCGCGGGCCCCGTCGCCGGTCTCCGTCACCGCCTCCCATCG